>JAEXJU010000340.1 GCA_023448955.1 Bacteroidota bacterium | reverse complement strand
ATGGAATTCAGTGCAGAACAGATTGCCGGTTTAATAAACGGAAGAATCATTGGAGACGGGAACACATTTATTACAGGTGTTTCTCCGATAGAAAATGGCCAGAAAGGCCACTTATCTTTTGTGGGACAAAGTCGTTTCGCTCATTATATGGATGATACCGACTGTGCTGTTCTGATTGTTTCTGAAAATCTGTTGCAGGATAAAACATATAGTCCAGTTATCATTGCTGTAGAAGATGCTTATCTTTCTTTTCAGGTTCTGATGAATCTTTATCAGGAAATGCAGGGCAGAAAAACGGGAATCGAAGAAGGTTCTTTTTTTCACGAAACTGCAAAAGTAGGCGAAGGTGTTTACATTGGTGCGTTTACCTATGTTTCAGAAAAGGCCAAAATTGGTGACAATACCCAGATTTTTCCTCATGTTTACATTGGAAAAGGAGTGAAAATTGGTAAAAATTGTAAAATTGACAGTGGTGCAAGAATCTATGATTATTGTATTGTTGGCGATAATTGTGTGATACATTCCAACACAGTTGTTGGCGGAGACGGATTCGGATTCCAGCCAACAGCGGAAGGTTTCAAGAAGATTCCTCAATTGGGAAATGTGATAATAGAGGATGATGTGGAAATCGGTTCCAACTGTAGTATTGACAGAGCAACAATTGGCTCAACAATCATCGGAAAAGGAACGAAAATCGACAACTTGATTCAGATTGCGCACAATGTAAAGATAGGTCAGAATAATGTGATTGCTGCACAGGCAGGCATTGCAGGTTCTACGGTTATTGGCGACTGGAACCAGATTGGCGGACAGGTCGGAATTGTCGGTCACATCAAGATTGGAAATCAGGTGAAAATACAGGCACAAAGTGGCGTTAATTCATCAGCAAAAGATGGAGAAACGCTCTACGGTTCGCCAGCTATCAATTACAGTGATTACAGAAGAAATTATGTTCATTTCCGCAATTTTACGGAGATTGTCAAAAGAATAAACGATTTAGAAAATAAAAAATCAGAGTAAAAGTCTCAGGAGAAAGAAGTCTATTCTTCGCACCTCAAAACTAATACAATGAGTGATAAACAAAAAACCATCAAAGAAGACATCCAGCTTTCTGGAATCGGTCTTCACACAGGAAGAGAAGTTAATCTGACCATCAAACCGGCAAAGGAAAACACCGGATTTGTGTTCGTGAGAACTGACCTGGAAGGACGTCCGCAGGTAGAAGCGGATGTAAACTACGTAACAACCACAGAAAGAGGAACTACTCTTGAGAAATTGGGCGTTAAGATCCATACTTGCGAACATCTGTTGGCAGCTCTTGTGGGGATGGATATCGATAATGCAATTCTGGAAATGAACAGCGCAGAACCACCAATCTTAGATGGTTCTTCCAAATTCTTTGTAGAAGCTATTGAAAAAGTAGGAATTGTTGAGCAGGATTTGCCAAGAGAATATCTCGTGATCAAAGAAGTGATGAACTATATTGATCCTTCCACAGGTTCCGAGCTTACAGTAATACCTGCTGATGACTACGAAATTACCACAATGGTGGATTTTGGAACCAAAGTTTTGGGAACCCAGAATGCCAGTATGAAAAACCTTTCCGAGTTCAGAGATGAGATTGCACCAGCCAGAACTTTCAGCTTTCTTCACGAATTGGAGCAGCTTCTGGATGCCAACCTGATAAAAGGTGGTGACATTAGCAACGCTATCGTTTATGTTGATAAAGAACTGACTGAAGAAACTACTGAAAAACTGAAGGTTGCTTTCGGAAAAGATGAGGTTTCTATCCGCCCGAATGGTATTCTTGATAATCTGAATCTTAACTTTCCAAATGAAGCAGCAAGACATAAATTATTAGATGTCATAGGAGATTTGGCTCTTGTTGGTGTAAGAATCAAAGGAAGGGTAATCGCCAATAAACCAGGACATTTTGTGAACACTCAGTTTGCGAAAAAACTAAACAGACAATACAAATTGCAGAAAAGAAAAAACGTTCCGGATTTCGACCTAAAGGCTGAGCCTGTATTCGATATTAACGGAATTATGAAACTTTTGCCACACAGACCACCGTTTTTGTTGGTAGATAAAATTTTGGAATTGTCTGATACGCACGTTGTCGGACTGAAAAATGTGACGATGAATGAGCCGTTTTTCGTAGGACACTTTCCAAAAGAACCGGTAATGCCAGGGGTGCTTCAGGTAGAAGCTATGGCACAGGTAGGCGGAATTTTGGTTTTGGCCAATGTTCCGGACCCTGAAAATTATTCCACTTACTTTGTAAAGATGGATAATGTAAAATTCAAGAAAAAAGTAGTTCCCGGTGATCAGGTGATCTTCAAAATCGAATTGATGGAACCTATCAGAAGGGGAATTGTTCATATGCAAGGCTACGGATATGTTGGTGACAGCGTAGTTGTAGAAGGTGAGCTGATGGCTCAGGTTGCAAAAAATAAAATGTAATTTATGATTCACCAGCTTACAGCAGTAGATCCTCGCGCAAAAATCGGTAAAAATGTGACCGTAGAACCATTCACCACTATCGCCTCAGATGTGGTAATCGGAGCAGGAACATGGATTGGCTCCAATGTAACGATAATGGATGGCGCAAGAATTGGGAAGAACTGCAAAATTTTTCCCGGTACAGTGATATCAGCTATTCCACAGGATTTGAAATTCGATGGAGAAGATACACAGACGATTATTGGTGATAATACGACACTCAGGGAATGCGTTACCATCAACCGTGGAACAAAAGCGCTGGGCTACACTAAAGTTGGAAATGATTGCCTGATTATGGCAACTTCTCACGTCGCACACGACTGTATTATTGGTGACAATGTAATTATAGCTAACGGATGCGGAATTGCCGGTCATGTAGAAATTGGTGATTTTGTAGTGATGGGCGGTTTGTCCGCAGTTCAGCAATTCGGAAAAATCGGTAAGCACGTTATGATTTCAGGAGGCTCACTCATCAGAAAAGATATCCCGCCTTATGTTAAGGTCGCAAGAGAGCCAATTTCTTACGCAGGAATCAATTCTGTAGGACTCAGAAGAAGAGGGTTTACTAATGATAAAATCTTTGAAATCCAGAAAATCTACAGAGCCATTTTCCAGATGAAGATGAACACCACCCAAGCCATCGAGTATATCGAAAAAGAAATGCTTCCTACAGTGGAGAGAGACGAGATTATTACTTTCATCCAAAACTCACCAAGAGGAATCGTAAAAGGCTACGGATCCACAAAAGAATAATATTAAACTGTAAAACCGCAGAATTGTAAAACTCCATAATAGTCGAACTATCGGATATAATTTTCATTTAACGATTTAGCAATATCACAATTCAACAGTTTAACGATTTAACGATTTAAAAAATAACAATAAAGAGAATATAAAACTTAATGGCAACAAGTAACGATATCAAAAAAGGCCTTTGTATAGAATTTAGTAATGACATCTACAAAGTCATCGAATTTTTGCACGTGAAACCAGGAAAAGGTCCTGCGTTCGTAAGAACAAAATTGAAATCCGTAACCAACGGAAAAGTAGTGGATAACACGTTTTCCGCAGGTCATAAAATCGATGAGGTAAAAGTAATTACCAGAAAATTCCAATATCTCTATGAGGATGACAACGGTTTTCACTTTATGAACAATGATGACTTTTCCCAAATCTACCTTGACAAAGAAATGATTGAAAATTCTCAGTTTATGAAAGCTGGTGAAGAAGTAACCATCATTTTAAAAGAAGCGGACGAAGTGCCACTTTCTGCAGAGATTCCGCCAACGGTTTATCTTGAAGTCGTAGAAGCTGACCCGGGTGTGAAAGGTAATACAGCGACCAATGCTCTTAAAAATGCCATTGTAGAAACAGGTGCAAGGGTAATGGTTCCGCTTTTTATTGAACCAGGCGACAGAATCAAAGTGAATACTGAAGACGGCTCTTATCTTGAAAGAGTGAAGTAAGAATATTAAACAGTTAAGGCTGGAGGTCATATCTTCCAGCTTTCTTTTTATGGCAGCTTTTTCCGCCCTCCGTTCCCGCTTTTTTCTTTTTTTTGAAAAAAAAAGAAAAAGAGCTCCACTCAGGTCGGGCTGCGTGTAATTCGGCTGTCTTAGTGACACCAATTACTTAACAATAAATTTCTAAATTCATATCCTGTTATGACTTTTAATCAGCCACAAAGCCTCAAAACAATTGCTGATATCATCAATGCAAAATTCATCGGAGATGAGAATTTTCAGGTTCTGGGAACCAATGAAATCCATATGGTTCGGCCAGGTGATATTGTTTTTGTTAATCATCCAAAATATTATGACAAAGCACTCAATTCTGCAGCTACTATTATTTTGATTGACAAAGAAGTAGATTGTCCCGCCGGAAAAGCACTTTTAGTTTCGGATGACCCTTTTAGAGACTTCAATAAAATCAATACACACTTTACCAGGATTTCCAATTTTAAAGAGGAACTTCACGATTTGGAAGTTGGTGACGGAACATTTATTCATCCATCAGTAGTGATTGGGAATGATGTGAAAATCGGGAAAAACACTCACATCTTTCCAAATGTTGTTTTGGGCGACAGAACTGTAATCGGTGATAATGTTGTGATTCAGGCAAATACAGTTATCGGAGGCGATGCTTTTTATTACAGAAAACTGAATGGCAACTTCGACAGATTGATTTCTGTAGGAAACGTTGTTATCGAAAATAATGTGGAAATTGGCAACAGCTGCACGATTGACCGTGGTGTAACGGCTTCTACAATTATCGGGGAAGGCAGTATTCTTGACAATCAAATCCAGATTGGTCACGACACCGTGATTGGAAAGAAATGTTTAATAGCTTCCCAAACAGGAATCGCAGGCTGTTGCATTATTGAAGATGAAGTGACGATGTGGGGACAAGTAGGCATCGCATCGGGTTTAACTATTGAAAAAGGTACTGTTTTACTGGCACAGGTTGGTGTGAACAGAAACCTGAAAAAAGGAACTTATTTCGGACCTATCGCAGAAGAATTCAGGGATTATCTCAGAAAAGAAGTCAAAGTCAAAAATCTGAAGTAAATCATATTTTAATTATTCAAAAAATATAGAATTGCTGGAAAGTTTTGAATTATTATCGTTATTTTTGCGAATAACAAAACTTTTATAAAATCAATAAATTATAATAAAAAATGTCAGTATTAGTAAACAAAGATTCTAAAGTTATCGTACAAGGATTCACGGGTAACGAAGGTACTTTCCACGCAGGTCAGATGATTGATTACGGAACCAACGTAGTTGGTGGTGTAACACCCGGGAAAGGTGGGACAGAGCATCTTGGGAAGCCGGTTTTCAACTCAGTTGCAGAAGCTGTGGAGAAGGCAGGTGCTAATGTGAGTATCATCTTCGTTCCGCCGGCATTTGCAGCAGATGCTGTAATGGAAGCTGCAGAAGCAGGAATCAAAGTTATCGTTTGTATTACGGAAGGAATTCCTGTTGCTGATATGGTAAAAGTAAAAGATTATATCCAAGATAGAGATGTTCGTCTGATCGGTCCAAACTGTCCGGGAATTATAACTTCTGATGAAGCGAAAATCGGAATTATGCCAGGTTTCGTTTTCAAAAAAGGAAAAGTAGGTATCGTTTCAAAATCCGGAACTCTGACATACGAAGCTGCTGATCAGGTTGTAAAAGCTGGATATGGCGTTTCTACGGCTATAGGAATTGGTGGTGACCCAATCATCGGAACTACAACAAAAGAAGCTTTAGAGCTGTTTATTAACGATCCTGAAACCGAAGCTGTTGTGATGATCGGAGAGATTGGAGGATCTTTAGAAGCAGAAGCCGCTAGATGGTACAAAGCAAGTGGTTCTACAAAACCTGTTGTAGGTTTCATCGCAGGACAAACTGCGCCTAAAGGTAGAACAATGGGACACGCTGGTGCGATTGTAGGTGGTGATGATGATACTGCTCAGGCAAAAATGGCAATTATGAAAGAAAACGGAATTCACGTAGTAGATTCACCTGCTGAAATTGGTAAAACTGTAGCAGCTGTTTTATCATAAGATATTTTCGTAAATAATATATTTTGAGAAGCTCGGGCAGAGCTTCTCATTTTTTTTGTCTAAATTTGAGCCAGAAATTTATAAAGACACGAATATGAAAAAAATCCTTTTTGGATCTCTCTTTATGTTATCCTTTTTTTCAAACGCTCAGATTGATTTCAGATCTACTGAATTTGGCGTAGTTGCAGGCGGAACCTATTCTAGAGTAAAGAATGCCCATAATCCCTCAGGTCCCAGATATTCTGTTTTGGCAGGTGTTACGGCTCAGGTTCCAATGGATGACAATCAACAATTTTACTTGCAGGCAGAAGTATTATATTTTGGTGCAGGTGAAGGCGGAGACAGAAAGTATGAAAAAGCCAAAGGTTGGGAACATGCGGTCTATGCTAACAACTATCTAAGTGTTCCACTTAATTTTAAAGCATATTTTTCGGAAGCTGAATCTGAATTTTTTGGTTTGATTGGACCAAGATTCAATTTCCTGATTGATCAGAAGGTAAAAAATCCTGCTAGAGATTCCTACAGAGAAGAAACCTTCGGGAAAGCGAATTCTTTCAATTTTGGATTGGGTGCAGGAGTTGGTTTTAGTTACAAAAGACAACTGGAAATTGCGTTGAAGTATGATATAGGTCTGTCAGATGCCTTCCGAGATCTAAAGAATTCACCTGAAGAAATTGCAACTTTAGATGCTAATGTAGCAAAGAAAAAATCAGAACAAGTTATAAGTCTTGGACTGACATATTTCTTTAAATAATATTAAAGGCTGTGAAATTTCACAGCCTTTGTTTTATTTTTGTTTGATCAGTTCTTTGATCTTATTTTCGATATCTTCGGAGAGTTCAGGATTGTCTTTCAAAACATCTTTTACAGCGTCTCTTCCTTGCCCTAATTTGGTATCATCATAGCTGAACCAAGATCCGCTTTTTTTGACAACTCCAAGATCTACGGCGGTATCTAGAATTTCCCCAACTTTAGAAACCCCTTCACCGTACATTATATCAAATTCAGCTTGTTTAAAAGGCGGCGCAACTTTGTTTTTAACAATCTTAACCTTCACTCGGCTACCGATAGCTTCATCACCATTTTTAATTGGAGCGCTTGCTTTTCTGATATCGATTCTTACCGATGCATAAAATTTAAGTGCATTACCACCGGTAGTAGTTTCCGGATTTCCAAACATCACCCCAATTTTTTCACGAAGCTGATTGATGAATATTACGGTACATTTTGTTCTGTTAATGGTTGCTGTTAATTTTCTCAATGCCTGAGACATCAATCTTGCATGAAGTCCCATCTTAGAATCACCCATTTCTCCTTCTATTTCAGCTTTTGGCGTCAGTGCGGCAACAGAGTCAATTACAACAATATCAATAGCGCCGGAACGGATCAGATTGTCTGCAATTTCTAAAGCTTGCTCACCATTATCAGGCTGGGAAATAATTAGGTTTTCCAGATCGATTCCCAACTTTGCTGCATAACTTCTGTCAAAAGCGTGCTCAGCATCTATAAAAGCAGCGATTCCACCTGCTTTTTGAGCTTCCGCAATTGCATGAAGCGTTAATGTGGTTTTACC
>JAEXJU010000304.1 GCA_023448955.1 Bacteroidota bacterium | reverse complement strand
AATCGCAAGTATTCCTTTTAGAGTGATTGATTGGACAAAAAAAAACGAAGTTGAACTACATAATCTGATTTCAGAAAAAACAAAAGAGTATTTAAAAAACCAAGACAATTCCTTACTTGAAATTATTAATCAATTATTTAATCAGTTATTCGATATAAAATGAATGTAAATTATATAGAATTAATTAAATATATAAAAGGAACATCTGTGCAAAGACCTATATCGGGAACTTTATCTGGACACGCGGCAGGTGAGCCTTTTGATAAGCATGTATATGCCGAAATAAAAAAACAATTTCCTGAAAATACTTTTAGACAGTATGAATATTTGAACGATTTATACACCAAGAATTCTAAAATAATTGGTTACAATGCGAGAGAAAAATTGTTTAAATCTCCCTCTGTACATTTTTTATTAGCTAGAGGTAAAGAAGTAACTAACAAATGGTCTTCTGAAAATCCTTTTGAGGAAAAACAAAATGATACAGCAGATATTTTAGTAGTCAAAGATGGTTTTTATGAAATTATTGATATTAAAACAAGAAATTTATCAAAGTCTGCACAACCACCTAATATTATTTCAGCATTTAAATTGGCTCAAGTTTGTGCTAAAATGATTGATAATGAAGAGTTTGAGGATTTTTCAATTAACTATTTTGAAATTGATTGGGTATTAGAAAAAGACAAATTAGTTTGTAAAGATGCGCATTTCACAAGTCTATTTAAGTGCAACCCAAGTAATTTGTATATCAATTGGGCAGCAGCAATGCAAGTACAATTTCATGTCTGTGATTTAGATCAAGATTTTGAAGGAACAGTTGAAGAGTGGACTGTAGCATATTTGAAACATTTTGTAGCTCAAGCAAAAAAAAGAGCTAATGACATGATAACAAAATTTGTTACACCTTTTGAAAAATATATTTCATAATAACATAATAATATTTATTAATCTAAATTAAAAAAACTATAAATAATGTCAGAATTATCAACATTAGATAAAGCAAAACTTTGGCTTTCCGAAACATTTGATGTAGAAACCAGAAATGCAGTACAAACGTTAATCGATTCCAATTCGCCGGATTTGGAAGATTCTTTTTACAGAGAATTAGAATTCGGAACCGGAGGAATGCGTGGCGTAATGGGTGTTGGAACTAATCGTTTAAATAAATACACATTAGGGCAGGCTACTCAAGGACTTGCGAATTATCTTCATCAGCAGTTTTCAGGCGAAATCAAAGTAGCTATTGCTTATGACGTTCGTAATAACTCGAAAGAATTCGGAAAAATAGTTGCTGATGTTTTGACAGCCAACGGAATCAAAGTTCTGTTGTTCAAAGAACATCGTCCAACTCCGGAATTGTCTTTCACTGTCCGTGATAAAAAATGTAATGCGGGAATCGTTTTGACGGCTTCTCACAATCCGCCTGAATATAACGGTTATAAAGTGTATTGGAATGACGGTGCGCAAATCGTTCCGCCAGACGACGAAAATATCATCAGAGAAGTTTACGCAACTAAGTTTGAAGACATCAAATTCAATGGAAATGATGATTTAATCGAATGGGTTGGCGAAGATCAGGATGATGTTTATATTGATGCTTGTATGGAAAACTCTCTTTATCAAAATGTTGGAAGAGACAATCTGAACATCGTGTTCACATCCATCCACGGAACAACTTATACAACTGTTCCAAAAGCATTGAAAAAAGCAGGATTTACCAAATTGGATTTGGTTAAGGAGCAAATGATTCCAAGCGGAAATTTCCCAACAGTTGCTTCTCCAAATCCGGAAGAACCTGCAGCGCTTTCTATGGCAATGGATCTGGCGAGAATTACCAATGCTGATATCGTTATCGGGACAGACCCGGATGGGGACAGATTAGGAATTGCTGTTAGAAATCTTGAGGGTGAAATGCAACTTCTTAATGGAAATCAAACCAATACAATCTTAACTTATTATATTCTTGATCAATGGAAAAAAGCCGGTAAAATTACCGGAAAAGAGTTTATTGGTTCTACCATTGTGACTTCTGACGTTTTCTTTGATGTGGCTGAGAAATTCGGAGTGGATTGCAAAGTTGGGTTGACTGGTTTCAAATGGATCGGCAAGATGATCCGTGATTTTGAAGGTCAGGAAAAATTCATTTGCGGAGGCGAGGAAAGTTTCGGTTTTATGACCGGAGATTTCGTTCGTGACAAAGATTCTTGTGGATCAATTTTGACGGCTTGTGAAATTGCTGCTTGGTGCAAAGCCAATGGAACAACGGTTTACGAATATATGATTGAGATTTATAAAGAAGTTGGTTTCTATTATGAAGGTTTGATTAATGTCGTAAGAAAGGGTAGAACCGGAGCTGAGGAAATTACCCAAATGATGAGCGATTTCAGAAGTAATCCTCCAAAAGAAATTGCTGGTTCGCCTGTGGAAGAAGTGAAGGATTTTAAAGAGCAGACTAATTTCATCGTTTCTAAAAATGAGAAAAAAATAATGGACGATATTCCAAAGTCTAACGTGTTGATTTTCTATACTCAAGATGGAACTAAAGTTTGTGTTCGTCCTTCCGGAACTGAGCCTAAAATCAAATTTTATGTTTCTGTAAAAGACAGCATCTCTTCCAAAGAAGATTTTGTGGCTAAACTTCCTAAGCTTGAAGATAAGATTGCTAAGGTGAAACAGGATCTTAATCTGTAATTGAAATTTTATCAGAATAGAAATATAATCTAAAATATTTTTAACCTAAAGTTCTCAATTACTGAAGCAATTTAGTTTTGAGAACTTTTTTTGTTGTGTAACTTGAATTAATCTGTTACATTTAACAAATTTGCAAATCATAAAAAGTAAAATCCGGATGCATTCCGGGACAACATCAAAAAATAATTAAGTGAAAGTATCTAAACTTGCATCTAACCTGATTGGTTCAGAAATCATTAAAATCGGAAATGAAGTGAATGATCTGAAAGCCAAAGGTGCACAAATCTCAAATCTGACAATTGGCGATCTTAATTCTAACATCTATCCGATTCCTTCGGAACTTAAACAGGGCATTGAGAAAGCTTACAAAAATAATCTGACCAATTATCCACCAGCAAACGGATTACAATCTCTTAGATCTTCCGTAAGCAACGATTTGAAAAAGCGTTGGAATCTGGATTATTCAGCCAATGATATTTTAATTACAGCTGGTTCCAGACCTTTGATTTATGCGATTTTCAAAACTATTGTTGATGAGGGCGATAAAGTGGTTTACCCGATTCCTTCCTGGAATAACAATCATTATGCTTACTTGACAAGTGCGAATGCAGTTGAAGTTCAGACACAGGAATCCAATAATTTTTTACCAACAGCAGATGACCTTCGTCCTTATGTTGATGGCGCTGTTCTGCTTTGTCTTTGTTCTCCGCTTAATCCAACCGGAACAATGTTCACAAAAGAACAATTATCTGAGATTTGCGAATTGGTTTTGGAAGAAAACAAAAAGAGAGGTGCAGACGAAAAACCGCTTTATTTGATGTATGACCAGATTTATGCAATGCTGACTTTTGGCGAAGACCATTTCAATCCGGTAAGTCTTTTTCCGGAAATGAAAGATTACACGATTTATGTTGATGGAACATCGAAATGTTTTGCAGCAACCGGAGTCAGAGTTGGTTGGGGATTTGGACCGAGTTTGGTAATTGACAAAATGAAAGCACTTCTGACGCACGTTGGAGCGTGGGCACCAAAGCCGGAACAGGAAGCTGTGGCTGAGTTTTTAGCGGATGATTCTGCGGTTGATGGATTCTTGAGCGATTACAAACAAAAACTGAATACAAGTTTAAAAGAACTTCATGCAGGAATCCAGGAATTGAAATCCAAAGGTTTGACTGTAGAAAGTATCTCACCAATGGGAGCACTTTATCTGACTATCAAATTGGATTATCTCGGAAAAACTGCTCCAGACGGAAGTAAAATTGAAAATTCGACAGATTTGGTTTTCTATCTAATTAATAATGCGGGAATGGCCTTGGTTCCTTTCTCTGCTTTTGGAAATGATAAATCAGTGCCTTGGTTCAGAGCTTCTGTCGGCGGTTGTTCTTTGGATGATATTAAGGATTGTCTTCCGAAATTGGAACAAGCACTCAATAATTTAAAATAAATGGAAAAAATTCGTTTTTATTTTGGAAAAAATTCTACCTTTGTGTAAAGAAAAATAGAAATGGCCAATTATAAACAAAACGAAAATTCTAAAAAATCAAAAGTGGAAGAGCCAATGGCCACTTACGGTGTTGGTTCTTCCGTCTTTAATCGGTTTTCTATACAAGACGATTACAAACTATTGAAAAAAGCTAGAGAAGGTCTGAAAACAGATGCGTTCTATTTGCTTGCAGATGCTATAAATATGCCGGAGAAAACCCTGGCATCGGTAATCAATCTTTCTCCAAGAACCATTAGTAATTATAGAGATCAGCAAAAAGGTTTGGATCCAATTTACAGTGAGCATCTTTTAAAATTAATCAATCTTTATAATTTTGGAAAGGAGATTTTTGGCAATTTAGATGAGTTTACACTTTGGATGAACCGTCCTTTTTGGAATTCTGAGGACAAGCCAATCGATTTTATTTCTACTTCTGGCGGTGTAGATTTAGTTTATGAAGAAATAGAAAAATTGGCTCAGGGTTATCCTGTATAGCAATGTTGGTTTACAGGATTGTTCACAAAAAATACGCTGAATCACTTTTTGCAAGTGGACTGGAAGGAAGATGGAACTCGGAAGGCAAGAAAGTTCTTTACACTGCAGAAAGTATTTCGTTAGCTTATTTGGAAACTTTGGCACATCGTAAGGGGTTGGGATTTAATAAAGACTTTAGGATTATGGTCATCGAAATACCTAATCAATTTGCATTTCAGACTGTTGAGACTTCAAAATTATCTAAGAATTGGAGAGATTTTCGGAATTATTCCGATTGTCAGAAGATTGGAAATGTTTGGTTTGATGCCAATAAAACACTTTGTTTAAAAGTTCCTTCGGCTGTGGTTCCGGAAAATTGGAATTTGGTTATCAATACATTTCATAAAGATTTTAAAAAAGTAAAGCTAATTGATGTTCTCGATTTTGAGCCTGATGATAGATTGGAACAAATTATAAAACAAAACAAATAATGAAACCTAAAGCTTCGTAAATCTCTTTAAAAACTAGAAAATCTATGAACAAAGTTATCGCAGTCATTCCTGCTCGTTATAATTCAACAAGGTTTCCCGGGAAATTGATGGAATTTTTAGGTGATAAAACAGTAATTTCTACCACGTATCAAAATGTGTTTGAAACCGGTTTGTTTGATGACGTTTTCGTCGCTACTGATTCTGAACTTATTTTTAATGAAATCTCTAAAAACGGAGGAAAAGCAGTAATGACAGGTGAACACGAAACAGGAAGCGACAGAATTGCAGAAGCGGTTCAAAACATCGATTGCGATATCGTCATCAATGTTCAGGGCGATGAACCTTTTCTTAAAAAAGAACCTTTGAAGCAATTGATAGACACCTTTTCTGGTGATGATAAAAAAGAGATTTCATTAGCTTCACTGAAAATTCAGTTGAAAGATCCTGAAGAAATCCGAAATCCAAATAATGTCAAAGTCATTACTGATAATAACGGATTTGCTTTATATTTTAGCCGTTCTGTGATTCCTTTTCTGCGTGAGCATGATTTTGAGGTTAAATATTACAAACATATTGGTGTCTATGCGTTTCGGAAAGAAGCCTTGCTGGAATTTTCAAAACTGCCGATGTTACCTTTGGAAACCTCTGAAAAACTGGAGCAACTGCGTTATCTGGAATATGGAAAACGTATCAGGATGATAGAAACTGATTTTATCGGAGTTGGAATCGACACGCCTGAAGATTTGGAAAAAGCCAAACAATTAATCCGCTAATTGCCTTTAACCAATTGCTAATAGCTAATTAAAATCCTATCTTTGAAATCCTAAAATTTTTGAATGAAGAGAATTATCGTCCTTTTTGCTATCATAATTTCGCAAGTTATTTTTGCTCAATCTGCCAAAGATATCATTGATAAGAACATAGAAAATTCTGGAGGTCTAACCCAATGGAAACTTCTCAATACGGTTCAGATACAAGGACGAGTCACACTTGGTGTCAATGATTCTTACTTAATGAAAATCTACCAGCAACGTCCGAACCTTACCAAAACGGCGATTGTATTAGGCGGAAAAGAAACACCAGTTGAAGGTTATGACGGGACCAATGGCTATGCGATGAACTATGCTCAGAACAAGCTACAAAAATATAACGATTACATTCCGGAGAATTTTGATAATGACTTTATAGATTGGGAAAACAAAGGTTTTGGAGCTGAATTGTTAGGAAAGGAAAAAATCGGCGAACAGTTGTATTTCAAAGTGGAACTGACGAAGAATGTCAACAAGACCATTTACTATTTTGATGTCAAAAATTATATGTTGTTCCGTGAAATCAAGAAAGATGAAACCTTAACTTATTCTGATTACAGAAAAGTAGGAAACCTATTGATGCCTTACAGAATCGAATCTTCTTCACCTAAAAAGGATAGCGATTACGTGATGCTTATCAACAAAATCGACATTAACAAAGAATTACCTAAGAATACTTTTAAATTCTGATTTATTTGATGGAAACCGAAGAAATCCGCGAGTATTGTTTATCCAAAAAAGCTGTAACAGAAAGTTTTCCTTTTGATAATGAAACTTTGGTCTTCAAGGTTGGCGGTAAAATGTTTCTTTTAATTTCTTTGGAAAGACATCCTGCAACATTCTCTGCAAAAGCCGACCCTGAGTGGAGTGAAGAGCTCCGTGAAAATTATCCTCAGATTTCCGGTGCCTATCATATGAATAAAACACATTGGAATTCAATAGTTTGTGAAGGACTTAAAAAAGATTTGATTATAAAGCTCATTGACCATTCCTATGATTTGGTTTTCAAATCACTTACAAAAAAAATCCGTGAAGAGATTCTTGCGGGCTAAATCCATTATTTTCTAAGTTAATATAACGTTCATCTGAAAGATATTTTTCTTTTTTTTGTTCTAATAATTCCCGTCATTATTTGCAAATTTTTATTTTCTCATTTTGAGATAATAAAATTATTTGTATCTTGGACACACGAAAATTTTTATTTTTAAAGGATAAAATTTATGATTAAAAAAATAATATTGTGTTCTGCGCTTGCCTTTATATCACAGCTTGGTATGGCTCAGAAAAAGACACCAATCTATCTGGATGATTCTAAACCTGTAGAGCAAAGGATTGAAGATGCATTGTCCAGAATGACTTTGGAGGAAAAAATTGCAATGATCCATGCCCAGTCCAAATTCAGTTCGCCAGGTGTTGCTAGACTTGGCATTCCCGAGCTTTGGACAGCAGACGGTCCTCACGGTGTACGCTCGGAAGTGCTTTGGGACGAATGGGACCAGGCTGGCTGGACTAATGATTCCATCATTGCTTATCCTGCGCTTACAGCTCTGGCCGCAACATGGAACAGGAATATGTCATCCATCTATGGAAAATCTCTGGGCGAGGAAGCAAGATACCGGAAGAAAGATGTGATTCTAGGTCCGGGCGTCAATATCTACAGAACGCCGCTGAATGGTCGTAACTTCGAATATATGGGCGAGGATCCGTTTCTGGCTTCTCAAATGGTAGTACCTTACATTAAAGGTGTTCAATCCAACGGTGTTGCTACAAGTGTCAAACATTTTGCCCTGAACAATCAGGAAACATTCAGACATTCCAGTAATGTCATTGTAGATGACAGGACATTGTATGAAATCTATTTGCCGCCATTCAAAGCTGCTGTTCAGGAAGGCGATTCCTGGACAATAATGGGAGCTTACGATTTATATAAAGGACAGCACGCCAGTCATAATCAATATCTATTGAATGATATTCTTAAAGGTGAGTGGGGTTATAAGGGTGTTGTAGTGTCGGATTGGGGGGCAGTTTTGGATACCAATCAGGCTATCCATAATGGTTTGGATCTGGAGTTCGGAACCTGGACCAATGGTCTGTCTGCCGGAACCAGCAATGCTTATGATAATTATTATCTAGCCAAGCCTTATCTTGATCTGATCAAATCCGGTAAAGTCGGAACCAAAGAATTGGATGATAAGGTAAGACGATTATTAGGTCTTGCTTACAAAACTACGATGAATAAAAACCGACCTTTCGGTTCTGTTGCTTCAGAAGAACATCGGGCAGCAGCTAAACAGATCGGTTCAGAAGGTATTGTACTGCTTCAGAATCAAAAAGCGACGTTGCCTATCAACTTAGCCAAAACAAAAAAAATTGCAGTAATAGGGGAGAATGCTATCAAGATGATGACTGTGGGAGGCGGAAGTTCTTCTCTGAAAGTTAAATATGAAACGCTGCCATTAGACGGAATCAAGGAACGTTTCGGCAAACAGGCAGAAGTTAAATATGCAAGAGGCTATGTTGGCGATGTTGGCGGTGAATATAATGGGGTGAAATCCGGGCAGAACCTTAAAGAAACCCGGTCATCAGCAGAACTGATTGCAGAAGCTGTGAAATTAGCCAAAGAATCGGATTTTGTGGTTTTCGTTGGCGGACTTAATAAAAGTGACCATCAGGATGCGGAAGGAATGGACAGGGAATCCTATGGTTTACCATACAATCAGGATCAGTTGATCTCCGAATTGTCTAAAGCCAATAAAAATCTTGCTGTAGTCCTGATTTCCGGTAATGCTGTTGCAATGCCTTGGGTAAAGGATGTTCCATCGATATTACAATCCTGGTATCTTGGTTCTGAAGCTGGTCACGCTATTGCAGGCGTTTTGGCAGGAGATGTTAATCCATCCGGAATATTGCCGTTTTCCTTTCCTGTTAAGCTGGAAGACAATGCTGCGCACGCAATGGGAGAATATCCGGGTAATAAGGCAGAACTGGCTGCAGGGAAGGGAAAAGAGCTGAAAGATCCTGTAAATATTACTTATAACGAAGGAATTTTGGTTGGTTACCGTTGGCACGATACAAAAAATATCAAGCCATTATTCAGTTTCGGACACGGTATAAGCTATACAACTTTCGAGTATGGTAAAGTAAAAGCCGACAAATCTGAGTTGACAGCGAATGATAAAATCACTTTCACGGTTAATGTTAAAAATACAGGCAAAGTGGACGGCGCAGAAGTGGTGCAATTGTACATCAGCGATTTGAAATCATCATTGCCAAGACCTCTGAAAGAACTGAAAGGTTTCGATAAAGTCTATCTGAAAGCAGGGGAATCCAAAGATGTTTCTATCACAGTTGATAAATCAGCTTTAAGTTTCTTTGACCCGGCAAAACATGACTGGGTAGCAGAACCAGGCGATTTTGATGCTTTAGTGGGAAGCTCTTCTTCCGATATCAGAAGTAAAATCAGGTTTACTTTGAAGTAGGATTCATTAAGAATATAAAATTAAAGGATAGCGATTGCTATCCTTTTTTATTACTTAAAATTGAAATTCTTCTGTCAGTCTTTTATCTTCGTCCAGTTTCTCGATCAGTTTTTCCAGACCTTCAAATTTGATTTCATCGTGAAGGTAATCTCTGAATGTGATAGTGATTTCTTTACCATAAATATCATCGTCAAAATCCAGAATATAAACTTCTGTGTGCAAAGATTTGTTTTTGTCGTCAATAGTTGGATTAGTTCCGATGCTAAGCATTCCTTTATAAAATTGATTGTCAATCCAAACTTCAACAATATAAGCACCACTTTTCGGAAGCAATTTATTGATTGGAACTTCGATATTAGCGGTTGGATAGCCAATCGTTCTGCCTAATTTTTTACCGTGGATTACTTTTCCTGTCAGAGGATAATGGTAGCCCAGCATTCCATTAGCATCTTTGATTCTGCCTTCTGACAATGCGATTCTTATTTTGGTAGAACTGACATTAAGATCATTTTTTTGTACAGCCTCCAATTGATTCACTTTAAAATCTAATTCATCTGACAAAGATTGCAGTAAGTCAAAATTGCCGCTTTTATTTTTCCCGAAAGTATGGTCGTGTCCTATTATAATATGTTTCACATTCAGTTTATCCACCAGAATCTGTTCACAAAATTCAGTTCCTGTCAGATTTCTGAATTCTTCATCAAAGGTTTTCAAAAAGATATTCTGAATCCCACTCTTCTCAAGAAGTTCCAGTTTTTCTTCCAATGTATTAAGCATTTTGACATTGTCATCCGGATTCAGAAACTTTCTCGGATGCGGCCAGAAACTTAGGATTGCAGATTCCAGATGTTCCTTTACTGCAATCTGATTTAGTTTATTGATGATGGATAAATGGCCTAGGTGAACACCGTCGAACATTCCTAATGATAATGCTAATGGCGTTTTGTCCTGGTAATCTGTAAGATCTCTGATGATTTTCAAATTCTGAATTTTTTAGCAGATGATAATAGATCTGCCCGTGTAAAAATACACCTTAATAGGGTGTTCATAAATGTCATACAAATATGATAAAAATCTTTTTTTCTGACAACGCTCATTTATAAACTTTTATTATCTTTGCGCACAAGTAAAAATTTAGTAATGGCAAACCAAATTAAAGGAAAAATTTCACAAATTATTGGACCGGTTATCGACGTGGTTTTTAATGAAGTTGAAGAATTACCAAAAATATATGACGCTTTAGAGATCATCAAGCACAACGGAGAAAAAGTTGTACTGGAGGTAGAGCAGCACATTGGAGAAGATATGGTAAGATGTATCGCAATGGATGCTACGGATGGTCTTCAGAGAGGTCAGGAAGTTACCGGTACAGGTAAGCAAATCACAATGCCAGTAGGGGAAGAAGTTAACGGACGTCTTTTCAACGTGGTAGGTGATGCTATCGACGGGATCCAGACTTTGTCAAAAGAAGGAGGTTTGCCAATCCACAGAGAAGCACCAAAATTTGACCAGTTATCTACTTCTGCAGAAGTATTGTTCACAGGTATCAAAGTGATTGACCTTATCGAGCCTTATGCAAAAGGTGGTAAGATCGGATTGTTCGGTGGTGCCGGTGTAGGTAAGACAGTATTGATCCAGGAATTGATCAACAATATCGCAAAAGGACACGGTGGTCTTTCCGTATTCGCAGGAGTAGGAGAAAGAACCAGAGAAGGAAATGACCTTTTGAGAGAGATGTTGGAATCCGGGATTATCAAATATGGAGACGAGTTTATGCACTCTATGGAAAACGGAGGCTGGGATCTTTCCAAAGTAGATTTGGAAGCAATGAAGGAATCCAAAGCTGCATTCGTTTTCGGACAGATGAACGAGCCGCCGGGAGCAAGAGCAAGAGTAGCATTGTCTGGTTTGACTTTAGCTGAGTACTACAGAGATGGTGGAGAAAGCGGACAAGGTAGAGACGTATAGTTTTTCGTAGATAATATCTTCCGTTTTACA
>JAEXJU010000237.1 GCA_023448955.1 Bacteroidota bacterium | reverse complement strand
GCCTTGGAATGACCTGGGTAATTATTACGGCGCCGGAACATTTGGTGTTAATTGGAGGGAAAACCAGTTTGATATTAGTATCAATGGTAATCAATTCAAGAGTTTTTCTTACGACTTAGAAAATGTGAGTTGGATCAATGAACTGAAAACCGGAGGCAGTTCCGACCAAAGTTTGATTTTTACTGCGCCACATTCCGAAACAGCTTTAATTAATGGATTGTTACCCGCAGGAAAAGTTACGACGGTTTCCGGCGCAACGCCCAACCCGCCAATGCAGCTTGCAACTGAAATCAGAAAGATGCTGGAAGATAACGGAATTACTATTTCCGGGAAAACCACCACTTTTTACAATGAAAAGTTAGCAGGAAAACCTATTTCAAAAGCGCCGAGTCAAAATCAGATTTTTATTTATAAATCGCCAACGCTGGATAAAATAGTCTATTGGTTTCTGAGAAAAAGCATCAATCTTTATGGTGAAACTTTGCTCAAAACAATGGCAAAGGAAAAGCGGAACAATCCTTCCTTCGAAACCGGTGTAGATTTTCTTAAAGACTTCTGGAAATCGAAAGGGATTAACCCAACGATGATTAATTTTGCAGACGGAAGCGGACTGTCGCCACAGAATTACGTTTCGGCAAAAGCGCAGGTACAGGCTTTGCTGTATGCTAAAAAGCAAAGTTGGTTCGATGTTTTTTATGAAGGTTTTCCAACTCAGAATGGGATCAAGATGAAAAGCGGAACTATAAAAGACAGTAAATCTTTTGCAGGTTTCCAGACTTCCAAAAGTGGTAAAAACTATGTGTTTTCTATAATTCTGAATAACTATCAGGGCGGAAGCATCAGCAATGCATTGTTTAAGATTTTAGATAATTTGAAATAACGCAAAGGCGCAAAAGTTTAATTTATTGATTCTTTTAATCGAATCCGTTAAACAACCTATTATTACTGTGCATTGATATGAAAATTAAATACTTATAACAGGCACTTCGACAAGCTCAGTGTGACCTCTCTAATACTAAACGATTGATTTCTAGCGATGTCAAGCTGAGCCTGCCGAAGCTTTAGGTTAATAAACGGACAATCAAATATTTTTAAGTCACAAAGATTTACTTTGCTGATATTGATTGTTTAAATTTTGCGACTTTTATTCAGAATAAATTTTAAATATTTTTGCGATTTTGCGATAAAATATGCAACGAATCAATTCTTTTCCACCCATTGCTGATGAGCATTCAGAAATTCTGATTCTCGGCTCTGTTCCCGGCGTGAAGTCCCTGGAAATGCAGCAATATTATGCTCATCCGCAAAATCAGTTCTGGAAAATTTTGTTTCATCTCTTTGACGAAGAATTCTCTACGGATTATCAAAAAAGAATCAATTTGTTAAAACGTCACAACATTGCACTTTGGGACGTCATCGAAAGTTGTGAACGCAAAGGAAGCCTGGACACGGAAATCAAAAATGAAATTAATAACAATATTCTTGAATTACTAAATAATCATCCCAACATTAAAACCATATTCTGCAACGGGCAAAAGTCTTATAAAAACCTCATTAAACTAGTTGGTAAATATTTCAAAATCCCGATTGTGGTTTTGCCGTCCACAAGTCCGCTGCATACGGTGAAGTTTGAAGAGAAGCTGGAGAAGTGGAAGGTGATTATTGATTATTTGTAAGAGAAAAGAATTGAATATTATTATTCTAAGCAATATTAAAATGCAGAATTATTAAAAAGGCAAATCGTCCTCTTCATCAATAAAATTATTTTCAATCACGATTTCTGGTTTAGGATATTTTTTTGTGTAAAATGAATTTAAAAACAATGCTATTGTTGTCATTGAGTTAACAATTAAATAAGCATAAAGTGAATCATCAATTAATATATCTTCTCTAGTTTTTCCGTGAAATATAGTCTTATCACTTCTTATTTTTTCTATAGATTGACTAATGGAAAGTAAAGAGGAAGAAATCGTTTTGACTTCGATAGGGAATTTTTCATTATTTAAGTTAAACTCCTTTAAAATTAATTGCGTTAATTTATATAATGTTTCTGTACCTTTTAATTGGCAAGAGATTCTTTCATCTTTCAAAATTTCTTTAATAAGACTTTCAAAAGTTGAATTAATTAATCCAATTGCTATACTAGGATCTTGTTCAACGTTTTTTAAGGCTTTAGTAAAAGTATCATAAACATTTTCGTATTGTTGTTTTATGTCATTTTTAAATGTTGGAACTGAAGGAATAAAATCAGGCGTGTCAATACCTAAATCAATAGCAATTTTAATTAAATCTTCACCATTAATTGTATGAAGAGTTGACTTTAAATCTATTCTTCCATTATCGAAATTTAGAATTTTAAAATTTTCCCAGTAATCATTCCAATTGTAACCCTCTTCGTATTTATGCCATTTTCTTATATAGAAATTGACATTGTTATAAGTTTTATACTGTTCCCAAATTTTATCATTAATTTGATTTATTAAGAACATCAGATATTTAGGAGATATAAATTCATTCATTTTCACTTCTTATTTAGAAGTCTTTTTGCAAAAACTCAATTATAAATTAATAAAAATAATTTCAATTTACGATGATAATCAACCATTCCAAATCTCCCAAGCCTTTTCTGCTTGCTGTTCCAGCATGAAAAAACCGTTCAGGGTAGTTGCGCCTTTTTCGGCACATTGTTTCAGGAAAAGTGTTTCTGCGGGATTGTAAATCAAATCAATAACATAATGTCTGTCAGTCATTGCGTCAAAAGGAAACGGAACCGATTCATGCACATTTGGGAATGTTCCAACCGGCGTTGTCTGGATAATCAGTAATGAGTCTTTTACCATCGCTTCGTTCAGATTTTCAAAATTGATATCAGATTTTCTGGATACGGTTTGGTGTTCAATATTATGTTTATCCAAGACGTAGCGCACGGCTTTTGCAGCACCGCCGTCGCCTAGGATCAAAGCTTTTTTATGATGGTCTTTCTTATGGATCAGTAAGGTTTTTTCAAACCCGAAAGCATCCGTGTTAAAACCGGTTTTCTTGCCATTTTTGAAGCTTACGCAATTCACAGCACCTATTTCGGATGCTTCATCGCTCAATTCGTCAAGAAAAGGAATAATAGCCTGTTTATAAGGAATTGTGACATTCATCCCGGTAAGATTCGGATTGCTAATAACTGAATTGATATTGTCAATTTCAGGAATATCAAAGAACTGATATGTGTGGTTGCTTAAAAACAATTTTTTAAACTTTTCTTCAAAATATTTTTTTGAAAATGAATAAGAAATATTTTTCCCGAGCAATCCGAATTCTTTTTTTTCCATAGTTCAAATTTAGGAAATATGCAGACAATTTTCATTATTATTTTTTGAATTATCGATCAGTTATATTATTTTAAATACACGTCCTGATGGCTTAATTTTGGCTTACAGAAATTAAAATTTTGAAATGAAAAAGGTAATTCTCAATAACGGAACGGAAATTCCGGAAATAGG
>JAEXJU010000193.1 GCA_023448955.1 Bacteroidota bacterium | reverse complement strand
ACATGATATACCGTAGATTTACCTGTATAGAAAATTTTTCTGCCTTCGTTTTTTAATCGCCAGCAAAGATCAATTTCTTCCTGATGCGCAAAAAAACGCTCATCAAAACCATTTATGTTCCAGAAATCCTTTGATCTTATAAATAACGAACAACCTGATGCCCAGAAAATCTCTGTCTCATCATTGTACTGACCTTTATCAGTTTCGATATCGTCAAAAATCCTTCCCCGACAAAATGGGTATCCTAAATTATCTATAAGTCCACCAGCAGCACCAGCAAATTCAAACCGACTTTTGTCATTGTAATCAAGGATTTTTGGCTGAATTGCTGCAATATCCTGATCTGCTGAAAAAAGATTAATAATAGGAGAGAGCCAGTTTTCTGTAACTTCTACATCAGAATTAAGCAAGCAATAAATATCGGCCCGAATCAACTTCAAACCTTCATTATAACCACCTGCAAAACCTGAATTCTGTTTATTCTGAATAATTTTTATCTCCGGAAAATTATCTTTTAAAAAAATTATAGAGTCGTCTGTGGAAGCATTATCAATTATAAAGATTTCTGCTCCGGAAGAATGTCTAATCACCGATGGTAGAAATTTTTCCAGCCAGTTTTTTCCGTTCCAGTTAAGTATAGCAATCGCAATAGTCATTATTCATCGTATTTTTTAATTGCATCCTTATATTTCCACCTTCTGTGAGACCACAGCCAGTTATCAGGTCGTTTTCTAATCGTATTTTCAAGCAATTTATGAAACTTTCTTACTACCTCGTGCTCTACAAAACGTTCACCGTCCGGATAAATTCTATGATAATTGACCTGATAAAATCCTCTCTTCACTTTTTTCATCTCACAGTAAATGAAAACCATATCCATCCTCGTAGAAAGTTTATCGTACCCGATAAAAGCAGGCGTTTTCTGATTTAGAAATTTGAGACCGTAATTGACATGTGAGAAATGTGGTGTTTGATCTGCAACAAACATGTAAACAGAATCTCCGTCATTTGGGGTTCGGAAAATATGTTTTATTACTTCATTGGCTTCCAACGATTTATTATTAAATCTGTTGCGAACCATTTTTATTTTTTGCTCCCAGAATTTACTGTTCATTTTTCTGTAAACAGGATGACAGTTTTTCTGAGGAATAATAGTTGCCAAAGCATTAAACCATTCCCAGTTAAAAACGTGTCCGGATAATAAAATTATATTTTTCCCTTCCGCTTTTGCATCGTGGAATAACTGCTGATTCAGATGCTGCATCCTGACTCTGGATTCTGTTCTGGAAATTGTAAAGGCTTTTAACATTTCAGCAAGATAATCACAGAAATTAGAAAAGAAATGTTTAGAAATATCTCTTATTTCTTTATTTGATTTTTCAGGAAAAGCATTTCTCAGATTTTCCAATACAACATCTTTTCTGTACCCGATAACGTAATAATTCAAAAAAAACATTATATCTGAAAAGAAATATAATACTTTTAAAGAAAATCTGGAAATCAATAATAATATGCTAAATAGAAATTGATTCAATGTATAATGAATATTGGCAAATATACTGAAAAATGGCTAGATTTTTGTTTATCTTCGAGGCTAAATACAATCAACTTTTAAGATAAAATGAAAAAAACAGTTCATAAATTGGTTTTTATTGCAAGCTTATTGACATTATCTTTCTACAGTTCACAATCCGTTGAAAACTCTTTGTCTAAAGAGCAAATTGAAGCTAAAAAGAAAGCTGCTGCAGAAGAAAAAGCAAAATTACCAAAACCATATCATCCAGAAGCCAATGCTGCTTTGGATATAAAGAAAGCTATAAATCAAGCTAAAAAAGAACATAAAAATGTTATGATCCAAGCAGGCGGTAATTGGTGTATATGGTGTTTAAGATTCAATGATTACGTTCAGAAAACACCCGAACTGAAGAAAATAGTTGATGACAACTATGTGTATTATCATCTGAACTGGTCACCGGAGAATAAAAACGAAAAAGTCTTTGCAACTTATGGCAATCCTGGAGATAAATTCGGTTATCCTGTTTTTATAGTTCTCGATGAAAATGGCAATCAAATTCATACACAAGACAGCGGAGTTTTGGAAGATGGAAATGGTTATAGTTTAGAAAAAGTAAAAGATTTCTTTACAGCCTGGAAGCCCAAAAAATAAAATATTTGACACAAAAAAACCACTTCAATCGAAGTGGTTTTTTTATGAAGTATCTTGTTATCTTAAGCTTCTTCAGTTTTAGGAGCTTCCTCTTTCTTAGCAGGAGCTTCAACCGGAGCATCAGAAACGATATCGAACTCATAGTTGTACTCAACATTTCTGTGAAGTCTAACAACTGCAGAGAATTTACCTGTTCTTTTAATTGTGTTACCAGGGATTTTGATGTATTTTTTATCAACTACTACACCAGCTTTTGCTAAAGCAGCAGCAAGGTCAGCATTGTTGATAGAACCGAACAATTTATCGCCAGTACCAACTTTTGCAGGAATAGTGATAGAAGTTTTCTTTAATTGATCTACTACGCCATTTGCAGCAGCAACCAATTTAGCTTCTTCTTCTTTTCTGGATTCCAAAGTAGCTTCCAATTGAGCTTTGTTCTTTGGAGTTGCCAATAGTGCAAAACCTTGAGGAATCAAGAAGTTTCTTGCATAACCTGGTTTTACGTTTACAGTATCAAACTCAAGTCCTAAGTTTTCTACATCTTTTTTAAGGATAATTTCCATTGTTGTTGTCCGTTTTAGTTTTAGAGCCAAGAACAAAGAAACAAGAATCAAGACTTTAAAAATCTCTTATCTTTTATCTTTTATCTCTTATCTAAATCGTTAGAATTAAATTATTTATTCAGCAACAAAAGAAGCAGGCAAACCTACTTCTTTTATTTTTTTTGTTCTTATTTCAAAAGATCTGCAACGTAAGGCATCAAAGCAAGATGTCTTGCTCTTTTGATAGCTGCAGACACTTTTCTTTGGTATTTAAGAGAAGTTCCTGTATATCTTCT
Source organism: Bacteroidota bacterium (assembly GCA_023448955.1). Taxonomy (GTDB): domain Bacteria; phylum Bacteroidota; class Bacteroidia; order Flavobacteriales; family Weeksellaceae; genus Epilithonimonas. The sequence goes on along the minus strand of JAEXJU010000193.1, from coordinate 3,343 downwards.
TGGTAAGATTTTACCTTGTTCATTTACAAACTGAAGAAGGAAGTCAGCATCTTTATAATCTACGTGCTTGATTCCAAATTTTTTGAATCTACAGTATTTCTTTTCAGATTTAGTGTTGATATCAAGTGGAGTAAGAAATTTTACTTCCGATTCGCCCCCGGCAGAGGCTTGTTTTGCCATATCGTCTATTGCCATTGTTTTAAATTTTTAAAGGATTAATGAATTAAGCTTTCGCAGATTTTAGTTTGCTTCTTCTTGTTACTGCATAGTCTAAAGCGTGTTTGTCAAGTTTAGTCGTTAGGTAACGGATCACTCTCTCATCACGTTTGAAAGCAGTTTCTAGATCTGCAACTACAGTTCCTTCTCCTTTGAATTCGATCAAGGTATAAAAACCATTCTTTTTCAACTGGATTGGATAAGCCAATTTTTTAAGTCCCCAATTTTCTTTGGCAACGATTTCGCAATTGTTTGAAGTCAATAGATCTTCAAATTTTTTCACTGCTTCCTCCACCTGAGCATCAGATAGAACGGGAGTTAAAATGAAAACAGTTTCGTAATTGTTCATAATGTTAATTAATTTTAATTAAAAATTCGAGTTGCAAAAGTACAACTTTTTTCCGAACTACAAATATTTTTCATAAAAAATCCCGCCAATTAGCGGGATTAAGCTTAATTATTAATTAATAATTATTCTTTGATGACTTTTGTAGAAGTAGAAGTACCGTCAGCCAAAGTGGTTGTAACAACGTAAACTCCAGTTCCTAATTTGCTTAGATCAATTTGAGATTTAGCTTCATTCAGTTCTCTTGTCATAATTTGTTTTCCTGCAGTATCAAATACTTTTACAGACTTTATATTTCCAGCAGCTTCAAGATTAAGAATATCTTTCACCGGATTCGGATAAGCTTTGATATTATTAGCTTTCGAAATATCATTAACAGCGAGCAAGCCTACATTCAATGTATAGTCTTCTGCCTGTCCGAAGCTACCACCAAGACAAGGATTGGCAAGATTAGTCGTTCCGAAAAGCTTTTTAACTCTTAGTCTGGTATTACCAACCACAGCATCCGAAGGTACAGTGATGTCATAAGTTAACTGTTTGGTATCTGTTCCTGTAGAATTAATGATAGTTCCTGCAGAATAAGCTTCATTGGTATCTGCAAAATCGCCATCCTGATTCCAATCAACAAAAACCATATAGTTATTTGTATAATTACCACCAGAATTCCCTTTCAAAGTTATTGTATAAGTTGTACCTCTTGTAACATTGCCAATCTGATCCAGGAAGAATTCGTGTGCAGATCCACCTGTTGTAGATGCTGAAGTAGAATTGTTGATTCCTGCAAAATTAACGAGTGTTATTGGCTCTACTGTAAAAGTGTATGCCAATGGACCACAATAAGGTGATGCCGGATTAGCAGCTGTAGTAAATGAGTTTACAGTACAACCTGTAGAATCACCCGCTCCATTTTTAGAGACCACTTTCCAATAATATGTAGTAGATCCCAGCAGAGTAGTGGTTGTAGTAGTGGTTGTATAATTACCTAACAATGTTGTTGGGTTAGGATTAGTTCCCAGATACACATCATAACTTGTTGCACCAGATGCTGCGGACCAGCTTAAAGTTACAGGGCTGGTAGATACCACATTTGTAGCACCATTTGTAGGCGCTGTTATAGAAGGGCAACTAGGTGGTGTAGTCGGAGCATTTTCAACTTTGATATTATCAACAAGTAAAACATATTTGTCATTACTGTTATTTACAAAGGCAACTCTTACAGTTTGCCCAACATAAGCAGCCAAAGAAACTTCTCTGCTAATCCAGGTACTACTTTCACCAGTTGTGGAGTATAACTGAACTGTAAAGTCTGCAACTGTGTTTCCGCCATTTGTTGATAGCATAACCTTATATCCATCAGGATAATCTACATCCTGAGCTTTTGCATCCCATTTAAGAACGGCAATAGTAGAAGGTAATGTTATTTGAGGACTTATTAACCAGTCGTTCGATGTTCCGGTTGGATCATACCAGGAAGAACTCATTGCAGCATAATTGCCATCTGGTCCTCCATAATTAGGTGTGGCACCACCTCTGTCTTTTCTGATCCAAGCTCCTGCATCAAAATCTGATACACCAGCATTGTGTGTTTGTCCATCTACGTCTATTAACGTCCAGGCACTAAATCCCGGACCTGTTCCATCAAAATTTTCCTGGAAAATTTGACTAAAACCTAAAGTTGGTAATGCTAATAAAGCAGCATTGAGTAAAATTTTTCTCATAAATTATTTTTTTAAATTCTCTCAAATTTAACGAAATAATTCTGAAATAAACAAATTTAATTTGCAAAATGTAATAATTCTAAATAGAATATCTGTAATGATTGAAAAATATTAATTAGTTATCTAAAACAATCTACAATTAAATAACAATAAGTAATATGAAAATTCGATCAATAAATATTTATACTTAATTTTTTCTTATTTCCCTCAAGAAATTTACTTTCAGCTCCTCATATAATGAATGTCTGCTAACAAGCAAAGAAAATATGGAAGACATCATTCCCGCTAGCATCAAATGAAAAATAAGAGAATGTCTATCCGTCATTTCCAAAACTAAAATTGCGGACGTAAAAGGCGCACGAGTGATTCCGGTAAGAAAAGCTACCATTCCTGCTAGAATGAGTACGTTAGTTTCATTATCTGATAGATTCATCACATTTGCAAAAACACTTCCTATAGACGCACCTGTGGAAAGCGCAGGTGCAAATATCCCACCAGCGCCACCAGAAGTAAAAGCCAGTGCGGGACCAAGCATTCTGAGAACAGGCACATACCAGGCTTCTGTTTTATTTTCCGTAAAAAGCACGCGCTCTATTATATCTTTTCCAGAGCCTAAAATATCTCTGTTGATGAAGTACGCAATCGTTGCGACAACAAGCCCGCATATCAATAGAAATATTATATTGCTAAAATCTGTTTTCAGTTTTTTCTTAAGCCGACTAATCTTCAGCATTGCCACAGAAAGCTGACTGCTAAGAATGCCTGCTATGCCTGAAACAAAAATAATCGGAAACATAATCCAAAGTGTGACGCCCTGAGTTTTCGGATAACCAAGATAAAGATAAGATCCGGCTAAAGTCTGTGCTGTAAGACCGGCAATAATGACCGCTGTAAAAAGTGCCGTCTTAAAATAGTTGATATGTGTTTTGGATAATTCTTCCACTGCAAATACAATTCCGCCCAATGGTGTATTGAAAGCCGCAGAAAGCCCAGCTGCAGCACCTGTAAGTATCATATTTTTTTTGGAAATTTTTGGCCACCAGCTCGGAAGATATTCATAGAC
>JAEXJU010000066.1 GCA_023448955.1 Bacteroidota bacterium | reverse complement strand
CCCTTGGATGCAGTATAAAATATAATCCAAATACTGTATTTCGGCAATTGGTTTTAGACCACGCATCGCCATTCCGATTCCTTGACCTAGTATGGTAGCTTCGCGGATTCCTGTGTCTGCAATTCTCACATCGCCATATTTTTCTTGGAGTCCTTCCAAACCTTGATTCACATCGCCGATATTTCCCGCATCTTCACCAAAAACCAAAGCTTGTGGATATTTCTGAAAAATTTTATCGAAATTATTTCTCACTACTACTCTACCATCCACTTCTTCGGAAGCTTCGGAAAAAGTAGGTTTTATTTCCTTTATGTTGGTCGCTTTCCACTGAGATTCGGAATATAAATGTGAAGAATAATTATCTTTTTCTATTCTTGTAATATCTTGATATTTAGATTTAAGCGCATTTTTTTCAAGAGAATGAGAACCTCTTGTCATTAACAAAGATTTTCTTACCAAATGGAAAATATCTTTCTTGCTTTTAGAAATAATTTTACCGAAATTTTCTATCAAATTATTAATTTCCGAATGATGCTTAGCCAGTGATTCTACCAAAGGTAAAACTTCTGATGCCAGATCCGAAATAGTTTTTTGATATGCTTCCCAAGCTTTTTTCTGCCCATCTTTTACTAATTTTTTGGCTTCGGAATCAATAATATTTAATTCTTCTGAAGTTGCCAGAAATTCTTCATTGCCATCAATATCAATACTGTAATCCAAAATCCATTCTCGGAATTTGGATAATCCATCATATTCAGATTCCCAATTTAGTCGGTTTTCGGATTTGTAACGCTCGTGCGATCCAGATGTAGAATGTCCTTGAGGCTGAGTAACTTCGGTTACGTGAATCACAACTGGCACACTTTCGTATCTTGCAAAATGTTCTGCTTTTGCATAAGCTTCCATAAGCGCAGGATAATCCCAAGCTTTTACTTTTATAATTTCGCAACCTTGGTTTTCGCCTTCGTTTCTTTGAAACCCGGAAAGCATATCAGAAATATCGGCTTTAGCTCTTTGATTCTGAGTTGGAACCGAAATGCCATAACCATCGTCCCAAATGGAAACAATCATTGGAACTTGCAATGCACAAGCGGCATTGAGCGTTTCCCAAAAATGTCCTTCTGCTGTAGATGCATCGCCAATTGTTCCGAAAGCGATTTCATTTCCGTTGTTCGAAAATTTTTCTGAACCGTCGAATTTTACAGATTTATATATTTTAGAAGCCTGAGCCAAGCCTAGCAATCTGGGCATTTGTCCAGCTGTGGGCGATATATCAGACGAAATATTTTTTTGATGCATCAGATTTTTCCAGCTTCCATCAGCATTTAAACTTCTAGTGGCATAATGCCCGTTCATCTGTCTACCTGCAGACGCCGGCTCTCTATCTACACTAGTGTCTGCATAGAGTTGCGCAAAAAAACTTTCTACAGAAACAGCATCTATTGCCAGTGCAAAAGTCTGATCTCTGTAATAACCAGAACGGAAATCACCATTTCTGAATACCTTAGCCATTGCCAGCTGTGGCAATTCTTTACCATCACCAAAAATCCCGAATTTTGCCTTTCCTGTAAGCACTTCACGCCTTCCAAGATAAGACATCTCCCGTGAGATACGTCCTAAACGATAATCACTAATGACACTGTTTTTGAAGTCCTGAAAAGAAATTTGCTGGGTTTCTATATAAGTTGATTGCATACTCTAGAGTTTTGACAAATATAAAATTTTTCCGCTAATTTTTACGAAAATGATATTTTTAAGATTTAAGAATTTTTTAATGAATTATAAAATCATTTTAAATCAGCCTCATTTTTGAAAAGAAATGAGCGAATTGACTACTTTTGAATTATGAAAAAGACAGCACCTCACATTCTTAATGCATCTACCAATCTTTTGGGATTTTGCTTAGTTATCTTGACTTCCTTGAAACTAGCCAAGTTCCAACATCATTCTTATCTTAACGAATTTGCGGTATGTGCGATTTTATGTCTGGTTTCAAGTTGTACTTTGTCATTTCTTGCCATAAAAACAGAAAAAGAAAAAGTTTCTGGCAAGCTGGAAAACATTGCAGATGTGCTGTTTTTCGGTGCATTGCTTTGTATTACGTCAGCTATCTGCATCGTAAGCATCGATGTAGTTTAACCGATTTTTACAGTTTCCAGAGCTTTTGGAAGAAACGAATTTGGGAAAATCTGTCTTGCTTCTGCAGTCATAACACTCAGGTCGCTATAACGATTGGAAAAATGTCCCAAAATAAGCTTGCCGACTTGTGCTTTTTTTGCTATTGTAGCAGCTTCCAAAGCGGTTGAATGCCCTGTATAATCTGCCATTTCTTTCAGATTATGAAGAAAAGTAGATTCGTGATACAGCACATCTACCTTTTCTATGATTGGGATTATGTCTTCCTTATATTTCGTATCGCTGCAAAAAGCATAAGAAATAGAATCTCTGGGATCTGTTGTCAGTAATTGATTTTGTATAATGAATCCATCTTCTAAAACAAAATCTTTCCCGAGTCTCAGATTCTGAAAATCGCAGATTTCTATTTCTTTATATTTAGAAATTTCTTTCATATTGAGATGACGCTCTTTTGGTTTTTCTTTAAAGAGATAACCATTGCAATAAATCCTGTGACTGAGCGGAATAGTATAAACTTCTACTCTTTTATCTTCGTAAATTTTTACCGATTCTTTACCTTCCAGTTCGTGGTAAATCACTTCTAATCCTTTGTAAGTTTCTGTGATTTCAAAAATGGTTTCCAGCATTTTTTTGATGCCTTTCGGACCATAGATATTCAGTGGCGTTTTTCTGCCTAATAATCTGAAGGATGCTACCAATCCTGGCAATCCAAAACAGTGATCGCCGTGAAGGTGTGATATAAAAATATGATTGATTTTTGAGAATCTTACCTTGGCTTTTCGCATCTGGACTTGTGTTCCTTCGCCGCAATCAATTAAAAAATGACGCTCTTCCATTTCCAAAAACTGGGAAGTGGGCGATGAATTGATGGTTGGAATAGCGGAATTAAAACCTAAAATCGTGAGATATGTACTCAATTTTAATATTGGTATTGAAAATTATAGGGTAAATATACAAAAAACATCACAAAATTCACACCACACCCCCTTTTGAATTTAGGAAATCCAAGAAAATTTTTAAAGCTTCGCTTCTGTGACTTATCTTATTTTTTTCATCTGGTTTCATTTCAGCAAAAGTCTGATTATAATCATCCGGAACAAAAATAGGATCATAACCAAAACCATCCGCTCCAAAAACTTCATTGGTGAGATTGCCGTACACACGACCTTCGAAGAAATGTTCTCCATCTGCATCTTTGTAACACAATACTGTTATGAAGTAGGCTCTCCTGTTAGGCTCATCCTTCATTTCTTCCAATACTTTTTCTATATTCTTTTTAAAATTATGATTTCCTGCATAGCGCGCAGAAAAAATACCCGGCCTTCCGCCAAGCGCCTCCACCACCAGTCCGCTGTCATCACCAACACTTGCTTTTCCTGTTTTTTCGAAGCAATATTTTGCTTTTATGAGTGCATTTTCCTGAAATGTGCTGCCATCTTCTATGATTTCGTCATTCAGATTATAGTCTGAAAGACTTGTAACAATATATTCTGTTCCGAGAATCTGCTGAATCTCTTCTTTTTTATGAAGGTTATGTGTAGCTACCAGAATTTCCATAAATATAATTGATAGTTTATAATAATAATTGATTATATATTAAATTTTAATAATGTCTTGACGTGACTTTGTATGACAAAACCCGCAGCCCGGCTTGAACGGAAATCCTTTTTTGTTTTTTGCAAAAAACAAAAAAGATTGGGAGTGGAAGACGGAAAAGCTGCCATAAAATTAATCTTTATAAATGATATTTTTCTTAATGGTGAAAAAATAAAATGGAATAATGAAAATCACAAAACCCAATAATAGTAAAATCTCATTCCTAATTCCAAATAATTCGGAGAATGTTTCTGAATCTGAATATAGCATCAGCATTGCAGAGATCAGATTGTTAAAAGCATGCAACAATACAGGCATCAGCAATGATTTGGTTTTGTAGTACACCAAACCTAATACCAAACCCAGTAAAAATGCGCCGGCGAATTGCCACGGATTGAAATGTACGACTCCAAAAATAAAAGCAGATAATGCAATAGCGAAAACCGGTTTTGTACCGTTATTTATCATTCCTTTCATAATAATTCCCCGAAACAATATCTCTTCGAGAATTGGTGCAAGAATAACGGTCATTATAATCATAGCGACAGGCTGATTCTGTAATTTTGCAAATTCTTCTGTATATAATTTATAAAGCGGTCCCAGTAAATCTCCGGTTGTAGGGATAAGCTGTGTGGTATAATCTGCAATGAGCATCATCCCAAACATCATTGGGAATATCAGCAAATAGACTCTGAATGGTTTGGAAGAAAAATCGAAACGGAGTTTTGCGCCATCTTTTCTTGCCACAAGAAAGTCAAAAAACAAAACTGGTGTGACAAATGTTATAAGATACGCCAAGGCCTGATACCAAGCAGTTTCCCGAATATCAACTGCCAGAAAAGCGGATAAACCCTGACCGACTGCGTAAGCGACTGAAGCTCCTACAAATAATCCGATGATTAACAATATTCCCGCAAAGAAATCGACTTTATAATTCTGTGTTTCCATCTATTTTAGTTCTTTCATGTAAATTAAAGGTTCTTTCTGAAATGTTTTATCATCCGGATGAAAAATTTTAAAATAATCCCGCAAAACCAAATCGCAACGGACAACGCCCGATTCAAAATAATCATTGGCATTATCTTTTTCGCGGTTATTTATCATAAAGAGTGATCCTGAATTGAAGACTTTCATTTTGCTGTAATTGGGATTGAGTATCAGCAACTCCTTTTTATTACGATGCGGACTGATATTGATCCAGTAATTTACATTTTCAGATTTTACAAAAACTTCTTCAAAACTAAGAGGCACAGAAACAGATTCTGTATTGTCTTTTAAAATATAATTACCACCTGCATCAATTATTAATCTTGAAACAAAAGATTTTCCACCGGGCAAAAACCACTGACTTCCGTACATTTCATTACAAAGAACTGTAGGTTTATGCGTTATTTTCATCGAAAGTTTTTTGATTTTCTGATAATTATTTTCAATATCAGTGAATGATTTTTCAGCTTTCTTTTCCGCATCAAACAGCTTACCAAACAGCAAGAGATATTTTGATTTTTCCAGCGGATTCTGCTCTGAGAACTCGTCTAAAAAAACAACTTCTATTCCGTTTCTTTTTAGAATATCATAAGTATTGGAAAAATTAGGAACATAATTGGTGAATACAACATCTGGCTTAGTGGTAATGATTCTTTCGATATCATATTTCTGTTCGTTTCCTATGTTGATAATTTTATTTTTATTGATTAGCAGATGGATTTTTTCTGAAAAAACATATTCCGGGCTAGAGATTCCTTTGATTTTATTTTCTAAACCAAGTTCTAAAAAATATCCAATTAAGCTTGAATTGAGAAACATAGCTTTCTTAAACGGCAATTTTTCCTTAGAAATAATATTTTGAAATTTACCCGAATTGATAATCACATTTTTAGTATCATCAGAATAATTAACTCTAGATGAGATCTTTACAGTTTCGCCTATCAATCCAGGATTTTCTTTTTTACACGAAATTGAAAAAAGATATATTACAAGCAATAAAAAAATGCGTTTCATGTTCCAAAGAAAGCAAAAAAGTCCTATATTTGCAAACCGAAAAACGGCCTCGTGGCGCAACTGAATAGCGCATCTGATTACGGCTCAGAAGGTTACAGGTTTGAATCCTGTCGAGGTCACAACAAAAAACCCTAACGTATATCAAATACTGTTAGGGTTTTTGTTTTTATCTGATAATTAATTTAGTTATTTTGACAAAATGTATATTAAAAAGGATAACCAATAGCAATGTTAAGAATCAGATTATCCCGTCTCCACGACGAATCTCCAAACTTAATTTTGTCAAAAGTCCAGCGATCACCTTTTTCATAATAAGGAACACGAAATGGCATTGCCAGATCCAGTCTGAGAATCAGAATTGAAAAATCCAGTCGCAAACCAAAGCCGGCTCCTACAGCTATTTCGCTCAGAAAATCACTGGAAAATTTGGCTCCGGGTCTTTGTATGTCGTCATTAACCAGCCAAATATTTCCCGCATCTGCAAAAAACGCAACATTGAGGAATTTATAAATATTGGCACGATATTCTGCATTAAGTTCCAGTTTGATATCACCAGACTGATCAAAGTAATAACCTTCTTTTATGGTTCTAGGATCAAAACTTCCAGGACCAAGCGTCCTAGCCCGAAATGCTCGGATACTGTTGCTGCCACCTGAAAAAAACTGCTTAGAAAAAGGAATATTATCCGAATTGCCATAAGGATAAGCGATTCCACCAATGAATCTTGAAGCAAGTGAAGACTTGTCACCAAGCTTATGATAAAACCGGAAATCGTGTTCCATTTTAGCATATTGACTGAATGGAACCCCGAATATCGATTTTTGTTTCCCGTCCTTCACATTGGCTCCGGAAAGCAAGCCTGTGAGAGTCCCTGCCAAATCCAATGTTCCTTTATAATAAATCGTATTCTTTTTTGGAAGCATTGTATTGGTATAAGTGTAAGAATATGTAGGTCCAAATATCAACTGTTTCTGAACAACACGCTGTAGTGCCTGACTTTTTGAGGAAATTGAATCATATAATGGTGTAACATTCGCAGGCGTTACATAAGTAATGTCTATAATCTTCAGATCGTGCTCCTTCCTTACATTTTCTTTCCACAGATACCCGAAAGAACCTGTGAATGTGTTAAGCGTGTAATATTCCGTGCGGTTCTGAAATTCATATCCTATGGAAATATTTGTTCTCGGAACGAAAGCACTTGAAGAATGGAATCTGAACGGCGCCACAATTCTTGGTATAGACAGCTGTGCATTGGCACCTGCACGGAAAAGATTCTTAGCATCCTTCGGGCCACCAATCTGAACATCGAAAGCACCATAAACAGACGCTTTAAACTGTTCAGCTCCACGGAAAAGATTTCTGTGAGTCCAGTTGAGATTAAGTTCACTCCCAGCATAGTTAGCGGAATTCGTTCTTCCCAAAGCTTCCAGTCTCAGGGACTGAATCTGCCTTGGCGTCAGTAAATAATAAGCATCAAATTTATGATTAAGCGAGTCTGAAACTACAAATTCATTCTTCACAAATTTAAAAACACCGAGATTGATTAACCGGTTCAATGTGAGATTATGATCTGCTCTGTTATAAAGATCACCTTTTTTAAAATATAAAGCACGGTCAAAAATCTTCGGTTTGAATTTCTGTTCCGGATCAATCACGTAGATATCATCGTGCGCATATTTTGCAAGGGAATCACTTTCCATCGGAATATTGTATTTACCGTCTTTCACATCTCTGATATTATAGTTCGGGAAAACAATCACCTTATCAATCGTGAATTGCTGTTTCGCTAAGTCCGGCGTGTTTTCTTTGAGCTTGACATTAAGCTCAACTTTATGATTCTTGGTCACTGTACTATCAGCCTGAATAATCAGATTATCCGGATGAAAATAATAAAATCCTTTTTGCTTAAGCTGATTATCAATACGTTCCCTTTCCGACTTAATCACATCCAGATCGAAAGGATTGCCTGCTTTTAGTAATGTTTTGTCCGAGACTTTAGCGATCTCTTCTGTCACAGGAATCGAATCATTCTGAAATTTAACCTTGTTAATAAGATATTGATTTCCCGGTCTTAGAGTATAAATAACCTGGGCTTTTTTATTTTTGGAAACAGTGTCATAAGTTGCCTTGGCGTTGAAATAACCTTTGTTTTCGGAATAATTGACAATAATATCTTTATTAAATTCCCTGTCTACATCGCTAAGCAAAACCGGCTTCTCTCCCATTTTATACTTCAACCAGTAATTGAAACCTTTCTCTTTTTTCGGTTCTTTGGCAATGTTGTAGAAAAATAATTTAGGTCTCAGTCCGAGGAAACTGGAATTAGGCTTCGGAGTAAGATTATCTTCCAATTCAGATTTTAGAGCTTTCTTGCTTTTTTTGGAAAGACTGTCATTTTCGATTTTAACTTCAGCGCCGGTATAAAGCATTTCCCCTTCTTTCAAATACTTTGTATTACTACAGGAAAAGGCAAAACCTAGTGTTCCGAAAAATAAAACTTGTCTTATATGTTGTTGAAATCTGATTTTCATTATTTGAATTCTACGGCTTTATTGTTTTCTTTTTGCTTTTCTTTTCTAGATCTTTCTCTGGATTTCTGGAAAATCTCACGGAATTTATCATAATCCAGCGTGATGATGAAACCAACTCCTGTTTCTACAATCTGTCCTTGCAACGCCACCTGATATTCGTTTTTACGATAAGCTCTCAGTGTATATCTTCCGTCACGGGAAAGGCTATAATCCACGGTTACATCACCAGCAATATTGGTCATATTTTCATTCTGTCTTGCATCACCTTCCAGCCCGAAATTACTTCCGACTGAAACTTTCAGACGGTCATTCAGCAGTTTTTTGCTGATGTCCACATTCAGATCAGTTCTTGTATTTTTTTCTCCTGAAGAGTAATCTTCGGAAGATTCCAGATCAAAATTAAGGTCTACACCTTTTATCAGATCCGAAGCCAGATTATTGATTTGCTGAGATAATATTTTACTAACACTTTGTCTCGCCATCGCTTCAGCAGAAAGACCGGCACTAGATTCGAAAGGATTTTCGCCAATAAATCTGTTCAGCAAAAGCAAAGCAAAAACCTGCTTATTCATTTCGGATTCCTGTGTTCTGATTTGTGATAACTTTTGGTCTACAATGTCTGTGACAGTTGAGGAAACCGAATTATTTTTTTCATCGGTGGTAATATCAAAACTGATTTCAGGTTTCAGAAGTTCGCCTTTCATTTTCAGCAGTGTGTTAAACGGAATTCTTTGTTTAAATTGATTTAAAGTCGAGTTACTTTCGCCGCTCAGCTGCTGCTCAACCAGATCGATTGGCGCTGTCTCCGTTTTATAAATTGCGGTAATGTTCAGCAGTGCGGTAGTTGGTTCGCCTGTCCACGTAATTGTACTTCCTTTCTGAATATCGAACTTACGTTTCAGAACGCTTACTGTCATTTCATAACTTCCTGATTCCACTTCATAAACACCAACTAAAGTTGTCTTTCCGGATGGATCAATACCGCCTGTCAGTTCGGCTTCTCCTTGTAATTTAACAAAATCGCCATTAGCTTTGTCAATCAGCAGTGACATCTTGGCTTCTTTACTAACTTCGATATTCACGCTCACATCCTTACCTTTGATTTTGCTTGGTGCGTTCAAAGAATCTGCTGTAATGGTTTTGTTAAGTGCAATCTGATCCTGGTCAATGAACTCAACAATGCCGTCACGCTCCTGCAATGATGGCGTGGACTGTGGGAGAACAAAGGTAAAATCCGTATTATCCGCAACAGCCAATCGCCCGTCCACTTTTGGCAGATCAAGATTACCACGCACTTTCAACGCTGCATCAATTGCTAAAATACCATACATCAAAGCATCGTTTGATTTTTTTGAATTAACGACCTTGAAATCTTTCGCATTAATATCCAGATTGAAAGCAAAATCCCTGTAAGTCTGCGTGAGAACCTGTCCGTCTATATTGAGCGAATTACCGTCCTTGTCATTGATCTTAAAGTTATCGAATTCAATTCCACGATTGGTAAATCCTATTTTGTCATTGATATTTCTGAAATCGCTGCCCGTTTTGGCAATCATCAGTCCAACGTTATTCATCTTGACACCTCCAATGATTCTTGGCGCATCAGTCGTTCCTGTAATTTTCAGATCACCGGAAAGATATCCTTCCGTATTGGTAATCGCATTCATTGTAAAACCCTGAAGCGTTTTCATCTGAAGCTGATTCATCGCCAGATTCAGGTCAAAGCTGCTGGAAGCGGTGTTATAATTACCCAGAATTTTCACATCATTCTCGTTACTTGTTAATACAATATCAGCATTCAGCAAGTTAGCCGACTGATTATTGACCTTAATATCAAGATTGCCAACCGGACTGCCAAATACAAACAAATCGGTAACATTAATATCTGAAGTGAAGGTCATATTTTTAGTGAGATTCCTCAGCTGTGCAGTTCCGTTAATAGTTCCTTTGGCAAGAAGCGAATCTTTTTTGATGATCTCTGTAATGGTTTCAATTTTAAAATCTTTCAGAGTGACATTGAGCGGACTGTTTGGCGAACTACTTTCGGACTGCAAAGAAATCTCTGCGCCAGCATTAGATAATCTGAAATTATCCGCTACAATTCCCTGATCGAAAATCTGAATCTTATTATTTTCCGCCACGTTCCAATCCATATAATTCAGTTTCAGACCATCTGGCTTCAGAGAAATTTCTGTGATGTCATTCATTGATTTGGCATTCCCCGCAATCAGGAACTGCGTCTGATCTTTTTCATCTTTCGTCGTAATATTATAATTGATGATATTATTGGCCAAATCGCCATTAATATTAACTTTATTCAAAGCAAAGCTCTCGCTTTTCAGAGCTGCGACATCTAGGTTATACTGCAAAGCCTGATTCTGATTTGTCAATTTCAGATTCGTATTTTCAAGCGTGTTGGTTCCATACAAAACCTGCGGGATTCTGGCATCCAATTCAATTAACTGGGAATCAGCATTATAATTCCCTGTGATATTGATGGTTTCAAAACTTTTCAGTTCGGGAACAAATTTCCTTATCAGATCATCATTTTTAATGGTCGCATTGAGCGTAAAGTACTGACCTGCTTCAATTTTCTGTGTTTTGCCTGGTTTCTGAAACTGATAGTATTGATTGACCGTCTGAGACAATGCACCGAAGATCTGCGTTAATTTATATTTCCCTTTCAGTTCTACATCTGCAATCTGAGAATTGAAATTGATTTTCGTAGAATCTGCGGTAGAAACCGCATTAAGTTTTATTTCCTGAACGGGATAAACTTCTTTAGTATCCGAGATCGCAAAATTCTGAAGATTAAGATAACCATTGAGATTGTCCGGATCCAGACTTCTGAAATCTCCGTCAATAGATCCTGCTAAAATCATCGGTGAGCTGTAGAAACCAAGCTTATTCAAATCCAGTTTTTTGACATCACCATTAATTTTGATCGTTGGATTTTTATCACTGTAAACACCTGATGCTGCGAGATGCAGATTGGCATTCGGATCTTTTGAATCCAGATTAACATTATACGCACCACGATTGATTTTACCTTTCAGATTCATATTCTGATAAGTATAATTTTTATATGTTGCAGATTTCACATAACCTACAATTTGCGCAGACATTATCTTCGGATCGAAACTCTGTCCTTTTGCATTAATGACAGCTGAAATTCTTCCTAAATCTTTATTCTGAATTAATTTGCCAATATTCAGATTTTGTAAATTCGCTTTGACATCAAATAGCTCACGATTTTTTCTTCGCATATCCAGTTTAGCAACAACTGCTGCACTACCTAAAGTAGAATAAAGATTAAGATCTGTATTAATGATTTTAGTTGTTCCCTTTGCGTAACCTTTTATGCTAAGATGGGAAGGCAATGCAATGTTAGAAGGAATAGTTCCTTTCGGCACAAGATTGAATAACGTTCGGCCTGATGAAGCCAGCTCACCAATCCTTAAATCATAATAAAGCTGATCCGGATTCATTGCATTTTTAATTCTTCCGGAAGCTGCTACTCTCAACTGATCCAGACCGGAAAGCTTCAAATCTCTTATCAAAAGGTCATTTACCAGACCTTCTGCCTGAAGATTGACATTCAGAATGGCATTAGGATACTTATTAAAAGGCGCTGTGTTTCTGAGTGTCGGAACAATATTCAATATATCAGCGAATCCAATTTTAGAATCTTTGATATTGGCAGATAACTGTACAGCGCCAGGATTGGCCGACAGCTGTTCTATTGAATTATAATTGAGGACTATTTCGTCTCTCAAAATGGTTCTAGGTGTCTGAAGATATAGATCTTTCAGGTAAGCCTGCTTTTCTGTATAAACAAAATCTGTATTAAATTTCTGGATGTTAAGACCTTTGGATTCCTGGATTTCTGCTGATTTGACCTGGCCAGCAAAAGTTCCGTTCTGCATTTTGAAATCACGGACATCAACATTAAGTTTTCCAAAATTGAGATGATTAAAATCCATTCCTGCTTTTGCCGGTGACATAGCCGTGTTATTATACACCACTTTTACATCATTCAAATTCAGCTTTCCTAAAAGAAGCTGTATTGGCTTTTGTTCAGGATTATTCTTATTTGAAACCTTCCCCTGATCTTTTGCGTTAGCATCGGCAACAGGTAGAAAGAGATTGGCGTTAATGTTTGCACCAGATAAAGTCACATTATCAACATCATAAGAATTATTCTGAAGATCAATTCTATTGACTTTTGTGCTTAATTCATTAAAAAGAATTTTTGCAAATGTCTTGGTATTATCATCGCCATAATCAACATTAAAATTAGTCAGCTTTATTCGGTTGAGACCTAGCTGCATTGGTTTTTTCTGATTCAATGAATCCACCTTCTGTTCCACATTTTTGGAAACTTCTTCTATCAGATCTTGTTTCAGTTTTAATTTCAAACCATCAAGATTGATGTCATTAACTGCGTAAGAATTATTTTGTAGGTCAAATGTTTTTACCCTCGTGTCAAAGGATTTAAAGTAAACATTGATATCATTTCTGGACTGCTGATCTTTAAAAGTAATGCCAATATCTTTGAGATTAATTTTATCCAGTGAGATAATAAATGGCTTTGAAGGTTTCTTTTCCTGTTCTTTGTCAGATGTTGCAAAAGCATCGATAATATAGTCGAAGTTGAATTTTCCCTGAGGATCTCTGACAACATTGGCTCTTACACCTTCCAGATCAATGGATGTCAAATCTGCTTTTGACTTCAGCAGCTGCCACATATCCAATCCTACATCGAACTTTTTGACCGTCAGAAGTGTATCGATTTTTTGCCCTTTTAGGTAGAGGTTTTCCATCACAAGGCTGTTTGGAAAAGCAACATAAACTTTTTCCAGGCTTACTTTGGTTTTGATCTTTCCTTCAAGATAAACAATTAATTTGTCCTTAACATAGTTTTGAACAGCGGGAATGCGCAAACTAAAAATCAGCAACAAAATAAAAACAAAAATGCTGATAATAGTTATGAGTGTACGTCTAAGAATTTTACGCCAGTTGAGTTTCAATTTCAATATTAGTTTAGTTTAAATTTTAACCAAAGCAAACAGTATGCTAATTTGTTAAAATTAAGCTAACTTTTATTTATATCCGTCAATAATCAATTATTTTTTTTAAAAATATAAATATTAAAATCGAGGATATTTTATTGGTATTGATTAAGATTTTATATATTCACAAAATGGATAGAAAACCCGACTTCAAGGCTCACATAACATATTTTTCCAGCGACAAAAGCGGACTTACCTCACCACTTTCGTCCGGCTTCAGGTGTGTTTTAAGATTTCCATTTACTAATAAAGATTTTTTTTGTATTCAGAATTACATTGATACTGAACTTGTTTTTCCCGGCGAAAATGTAAATGCGAATATTTCTGTTTTAGATAACAGTACAGAATTGTACAAAGGTTTGGACTTTGAACTTTTCTTTAGTAGCATCAAAATCGGTGAAGGCGTTATAACAGAAGTCTATTTCAGTTCTAATTAGTTGCTGTATAAATAAAAGGTTAACAATTACTTTATAGTTGTTTCTCTTCTTGGAATCATTATTTATTGAAGCATATGCCACTTGAATCATCTTATCACTAATTCTACACAGTTGATTTTGCTAATAAACCACTGAATATCAATAATAGATTTATAATATAATTATTCAATTTTAAATGAATATTATAATGCAAAAATATCAATAGAAATGGGCTTTAACCCATTTTAATGATGCGGAACAAAAAAATTGGCTTTATCCAAAATATATCATCAATTTTGGTTAAAGCCTATTTTGAATTAGAATTTACTTCATGTGAATCCCGACGCAATTCAAAAAATTCAATAAATTAATTATTATCAACTTATAAATTTCTTACATCGAACTTACTATAATTTAAAAAAAATCATTTCCCGGTATGAGCCGGAAAATGATTCACAAAAAAAAACTATTATGGTCAGCGCTATGCTATAAATAATGAGGCAATTGCAGTTGCATCACTTCCGCTTAGTACTTCGTCATAAGCAGCCGAACCTGCCGCCGCTCCAAAAGCATTTGCAGTATTGAATCCGGCTTGATTTGTATTTTCTTCTCCTGCATACACAGCGTTAGTCGCAGAAGGCATATTCCCTCCGTTGGATAGCTCTATCCAACCTTTGTTAGCTCTCATTCTTCTAACTTGAGATGCATGTCTTGCTTCTACGGAGTGGATCTGAAGTGCAGCTGTTAAGACATCTTTATTAGACATCACATTTCCAGCCTGGCCTTTATAAGCTCTCACACCAGTATCTTCAAATGCCTGCGCAAGAGTAAGAAACTGATTGTAATCTGTAAATGGGGAAAAATTTCCTTTTGCAGTAAAATCGAAATTTGGTTTTGCTCCCGGAGTTTGCCCTAACGAAGTTAAAGCACTTTTAAGGAAAGCAACGTGTGCTGTTTCGTGTTTAGAAATCTGCATAAATACGGTTCTGTCGGCAGAAGGAATAAGATTAGCCTTACTTAATCCCATTCTGTAGTATTCATCTTCAAGATATTCTAATACCAACGCAAGCTGTAAAGCATCGGTAAGCGCATCTTTGAAGACAGCAGATGATGCTGTGGTATTGCTTGTTGTTTCTGCTTTCACAGAATTAGTCATCATTGCTCCCAAGCCAAGTGGAACTGCGGCAACTGCTGCTTTTTTTCCGAAGCTTGTAAGATTGGTTATAGTTTCTAATCTGGACGCTTCTCTTGTAAAAAATTTATCGTCAGAAAGTTTATCTAATAATTTAAGAATATTCATAATGATTGATTTTGATGTTGATAATTAGCTGATACCTCTTTCTTTCCAGGTAAAAGGTGTTTTTATAAATCCTGCTGCTACTGCTACAATGTCTTTCGGTTCTTTTGCAAGATCCAATCCGTTAGCATCTATAACATCATCTCCGGAAAAATCGGCTGAACCTGGATTAATTATGTTTCTAATTGCAGATGCATGTCTGGCTTCTACAGAAACTATTTTTCCAGCTATTACAAGATAATCAGGATTTGTGATATATCTTCCGGCACCATTATATGCTGCAACACCTGTATCTTCCAATGCTTTTGCTGTCGCAAGTACAGAATTTCTGTCGTTGAAATTCACTCCCGGATATTGAAATTCCAGAGTTGGCAATACATTGGAAGTAGCTCCGCTAATTGCTGCTTTGAAAAAATCCCTGTGTATCACTTCGTGGTGATAAAGATCTGTAAAAAGTTCTTTCTCTACACTAGAAATGCCTGAGTAAAAATTATTAACAACTTTGGTGTAAAAATCTGCTTCCAGCTGTTCCAAAGCGTAAGCATAATTTAAAACACCAACATCGCCTTTTCCTAAATCAAATACGTTTCCGCTTCCATCATCCATTATCAAATCATCATCGTTACATCCAACTAGCGCTAGTCCGGCCATTGCAAGCCCAACTCCGCTGAGTTTCAAAAAGTTTCTTCTGCCAGTATCCAGGGTTGCTCCCTGATTAGATACGCTGATCGTTTTTTTCATAATAATATTTTTTAGTTTTGGTTTATTTTAAAAAAATAAAAGCAGCATAAAACAATTAGCTGCTTTGTCATCTACTTAGGGCATAAGAACTGTATCAATCACGTGGATAACACCATTAGACTGGTTTACATCTGCAATGGTTACCTTTGCATCCATACCTTTGGCATCTCTCACATACAGGTCATTACCTTTTGTCCAAAAAGTAACATTTTCCCCTTCCACTGTTTTCATCATTGCTTTCCCGTTACCGGCTTTCACAGCTGCCCAGATTTGTTTTGCATTATACTTCCCAGGCAATACGTGATAAGTTAGAATCTTAGTCAGCATTTCTTTATTTTCAGGTTTTACAAGGTTTTCAACAGTTCCTTGTGGCAATTTGTTAAATGCGGCATCAGTAGGTGCAAGAAC
>JAEXJU010000368.1 GCA_023448955.1 Bacteroidota bacterium | reverse complement strand
TCCTACGACAGAGATTACAAATCTTTCTATCCGATTGCCGTAACCAAAGTTGATTTTGATGGCAAGCAGGAAAATATTCTGCTTTCGGATCTTGCAGTCGGTGACAGAATTATGGTGCGGAATCAGGAAATCATTCCTGTGGATTCGATCCTGATCAAAGGGGAAGGAAATATCGACAATAGCTTTATTACAGGAGAGTCTGCGCACATTTCTAAAAAACCAGGAGATAAGATCTTTGCAGGCGGAAAACAATCCGGCTCCATTCTAGAACTCGAAGTTATAAAAAGTGTAGACCAGAGTTACCTGACGCAGCTTTGGAATAAAGAAGCATTTAAAAAATTCGAAACCGGACTGGATACGATGACCAATACAATAAGTAAGTATTTCACATTCATCATATTAGGAATAACTTTGATTGCCGGAATCTACTGGTCCAGAATCGATATGGAGAAAATGTTTCAGGTGGTTTCCGCAATTCTGATAGTAGCCTGCCCTTGTGCTCTGGCATTATCTGCTCCGTTTACCTTCGGGCATATTATGAGAATTCTCGGCCGGAATAAATTTTACGTAAAAGATACACTCACGATTGAAAGACTGGCTAAAGTTGACACACTTGTTTTTGACAAAACAGGAACGATTACTGAAAATAAAAAAACAAATATTCACTACGCAGGAAGCGAAATCCAGGAATCTGACCTTAAGAATATTAAGTCATTGCTAAAAAACTCAAACCACCCGCTTTCCAAGTCACTTTATGAGTTTCTGACAGTGAATGACGATTATTTTGAAGTGGACGATTTTGAAGAGATTTCCGGAAAAGGATACCAGGCAAAAGTCAGAGGAATTACTTATAAAATAGGTTCTGCAAAATTCACAGGACAAGAATCTCAAAACTTCGAAACTGCTGTTTATATTAGTAAAAACAACGAATTTATTGGAAAATTCATCTTTAAAAATGAATACCGAAATAACCTTGCTCAACTTTTTCAAAATCTGAGAAACTACTGCGTTAATATCCTGAGCGGCGATAATTCTTCGGAAAAACCAATTCTTGAAAAACTGATTCCGGACGTTTCGGAAATGAAATTCAATCAAAACCCTGAAAACAAGCTGGAATTCATAAAACAACTTCAGGAAAATGGCAAAAAAGTAGCTATGCTTGGCGACGGACTCAATGACGCAGGCGCACTTAAACAGAGCAATGTCGGGATTGCGATTTCAGATGACAGCAACTCATTCACACCAGCTTCCGACGTGATTATGAATGGTGAAAAAATTCCGGAACTGGACAAATTTCTGAAACTCTCTAAAGATGCCATAACGATTGTAAAAATCACATTTATAATCAGTTTGTGTTACAATATTATTGGAATCGGATTTGCTGTATCGGGAAAAATGCATCCACTTTTCGCAGCGATTTTTATGCCTATAAGTTCGATCACTGTTGTCACATTTACTACACTATCTACGTGGATAAGGAGTTCAAAATATTTTAAAATAAACTTATAATTGCTTTTATTTAGAGTCATTATAAATTATCCCAATTTGCGCTCTTCTGACCAAAGTCAGCAATTTTAACTAAATTTGGCAACTGTTTTATTGTAAATTTGTAGCTGATATGGAGATTCTCTATTTGATGATTATCTGCAGCGTTTCTTTAGCTGTCATTTTTCTGGTTATTTTTATAATCGGAGCAAAAAAAGGTCAGTTTGAGGACGATGAATCACCAGCCGTCAGAATATTATTCGATGACGAGAAACAAATAGAGGAACAGGATACAGAAACTCTGAAAGAAGACAGAAAAGAATAATTGCTATTGTAAATATGGAAACACAAAAATTTAGTTACGACAACGGAATAGTCCGCGCCTTTCTTATAGCGACGGTTGTTTTCGGTTTAGTAGGTTTTTTACTAGGACTTACAGCCGCGTTGTTACTATTTTACCCTGAATTGCCGGAATTTTTCCTTGGAACGGATGACCCTACGATCAGAACTTTAAGAAGCGAAGGTCTGCAAGGTCTTGTCAATTCGCAAGGAGCATTTGGTTTTGGACGTATCAGGATGCTGCATACGAGTGCTGTAATTTTCGCATTTGTGGGTAACAGCTTTTTCTGCGGATTTTATTATTCAATCCAAAGATTACTTAAAACAAGAATGTGGAGCGACACTTTATCCTGGATTCACTTCTGGGGTTGGCAACTGATGCTGGTGTCTGTTGTTATCACTTTCTTTATGGGTATCAACACTTCAAAAGAATACGCAGAACATGAATGGCCGATTGATATTCTTATCACTTTAGTTTGGGTTATTTTCGGGATTAATATGTTCGCTACAATCGCAGTAAGAAGAGTACGACATCTTTATGTAGCGATCTGGTTCTATATCGGAACTTGGGTTGCTGTAGCAATGCTTCATATTTTTAATAATCTGGAAGTACCTCTGTCTTTTACCGGATGGAAATCATATTCTGCATACGCTGGTGTAAAAGATGCATTAGTACAATGGTGGTATGGTCACAATGCAGTAGCATTTTTCCTTACAACACCAGTATTAGGTATGATGTATTATTTCGTACCGAAAGCAGCAGACAGACCTGTATTCTCTTATAAACTTTCAATTATACACTTCTGGTCACTGATATTCGTATATATCTGGGCTGGTCCTCACCATTTACAGTACACAGCATTACCAGCTTGGGCTCAGGCATTGGGAACCGGATTCTCAATTATGCTGATTGCTCCGTCTTGGGGAGGTATGCTTAATGGTTTATTAACCCTGAGAGGCGCTTGGGATAAAGTGAGAGAAAATCCTGTACTTAAATTCTTTGTGGTTGCTGTAACTTGTTACGGAATGGCGACTTTTGAAGGTCCACTTTTAGCGACTAAAACCGTTAATAAAGTTGGTCACTTTACAGACTGGGTAATTGGTCACGTACACGTTGGTGCACTTGGATGGAATGGATTTATGGCATTTGGTGTGTTATATTATCTTGTTCCAATTTTATGGAGAACGAAGCTATGGTCTGTGAAGGCTGCAAACTGGCACTTCTGGTTAGGAACGTTAGGAATTATTTTCTATGCCGTTCCTTTATATATCTCAGGTTTTACTCAAGGTCTGATGTGGAAGCAGTTCAATCCAGATGGAACTTTGGTTTATAAAAACTGGTTAGATACAGTAACAGCTATTTTACCATATTTCAAAATGCGATTTGTTGGTGGGCTATTATATTTCTCCGGAGCTTGTATAATGGTTGTAAACCTTGTTGCAACAGCAAGAAAAGGTTCTTTCCAAAAAGAAGTTCCTGTTGAAGCACCAGCATTAGCCAATGTTAAAAAAGGAAGAAAAGAAGGTGAAACATTCCACCTTTGGCTTGAAAGAACACCACTTTATTTGTCTATCTTATCATTCCTTGTTTTAGCAATTGGTGGCGCTCTGGAAATCCTTCCAACTATCTTTGTGAAAGATAATGTTCCGACAATCTCAGCTGTAAAACCTTATTCTCCGCTGGAATTGGAAGGTAGAGATATTTACATCAGAGAAGGATGTAATGCATGTCACTCACAGATGGTTCGTCCTTTCCGTGATGAGGTTGTAAGATTCAACGGTAAGAACGGTCAGTATTCCAAAGC
>JAEXJU010000336.1 GCA_023448955.1 Bacteroidota bacterium | reverse complement strand
ATTCCATACTGTTGGCCTTGGCTAATCCAAGTACATTTCTGGCAAATTCAATGGTCATAATTTGCATTCCGAGACAGATACCCAATAATGGAATCTTGTTTTCCCTTGCATATTTTGCAGCCTGGATTTTACCTTCTATTCCTCTGTCGCCAAAACCCGGAGCGATGAGAATGCCATCTACACCTTTTAATAATTTTTCAGCTCCTTTTTCCTCAATATCGCCGCTGTAAACCCATCTTATTTTTACTTCGGTTTCCAAATCTGCTCCGGCGTGTATAAAAGCTTCGGCTATAGATTTGTAAGAATCCTGAAGTGAGACATACTTTCCAACCAAAGCAATCTCAGCAGTTTTCTTAGGGTTTTTATATTTTTTCAGAAATGATTTCCAGTCTTTTAGATTAATATCTTTTCCAACCGGTAAATTTAGCTCCTTAAGAACCACTTCATCAAAATTTTGTTTTTGGAGATACATCGGAACTTCATAAATTGTGTCCATATCAATACATTCAATCACATTATCCAGTCCTACGTTGCAGAACTGTGCCAGTTTAGAACGTAAATCTTTTGGAATGGTATGCTCAGTTCTGCAAACCAAAACATCCGCCTGAATTCCGCTTTCCATTAACTGACGGACCGAATGCTGCGAAGGTTTTGTTTTCAGCTCTCCACTGGAAGACAGATAAGGCAATAAAGTCAAATGAATTACCATAGAATTGTTCTTTCCCAATTCCCATTGAAGCTGGCGGACACTTTCTATGTAAGGCAGAGATTCTATATCGCCCACAGTTCCTCCAATTTCTGTAATGATAATATCATAATCTTTTTTGGAAAGAATTTTTATTCTGCGTTTGATCTCGTTGGTAATATGCGGAATGACCTGAACAGTTTTTCCAAGGAAATCACCTTTTCGTTCTTTCTCAATAACTGTCTGATAGATTCTTCCCGTGGTAACATTATTATTCTGAGATGTAGGCGAATCAAGAAAACGTTCGTAGTGACCAAGATCCAGGTCGGTTTCTGCGCCGTCTTCGGTTACATAACACTCGCCGTGTTCATAAGGATTTAATGTTCCGGGATCAATGTTGATATAAGGATCCAATTTCTGGATGGTAACTTTGAAACCGCGGGATTTAAGAAGAAGTCCCAAAGAAGCGGAAACAATACCTTTACCAAGTGACGATGTTACACCTCCTGTTACGAAGATGTATTTCGTTTCTTTTTTACTCATTAGATTAGGTTTGTGCAAAGTTAAAGTATATTGTGATAACTCACAAACTTCGGACGATTGTTCCAATTGAAGTTGGACTTACTTATTGATTAAAATTTTCAATGATCTCAATTTCTTATTATAATTTAAAAAGACAATGATTTAAGATGTTTTGTAATTATCTTTGCTTATTCAATTAATAATGGCAGCTATTTATGAAGAATATCTTTGACCAAAACGATACCATCCATCTAATCAAAAGAATCAATACTTTAACAGAAGATTCATTTCCGAAATGGGGAATTTTGTCCGTAGATAAAATGCTTGCTCACTGCAATGTAACGTATGAGCTGATTTACGAACCGGAAAAGCATAAAAAACCGACCTTCATTACAAAATGGCTTTTAAAAACTTTCGTTAAGCCAAAAGTGACCAACGAAATTCCTTACAAACCCAACCTTCCAACCGCCGCAATGTTCGTAATTACCGATTCAAAAAACTTTGAAGAAGAGAAAAAACGTTTGATTGGTTTTATCCAAAAAACACAGCAACTGGGATCAGAAGCTTTTGAAGGAAAAGAAAGTTCCAACTTTGGAAAACTAACATCCAAGGAATGGAATAATATGATGGCTAAACATTTGGATCATCATCTGAATCAGTTCGGAGTCTGATTTTTTTTGGGCAGCTTTTTCCGTCTTCCGCTCCCGCTTTTTTGTTTTTTTCAAAACAAAAAGAGCTCCGCTCAAGCCGGGCTGCATGTTATTCAGCGATTAGTAGCTATCAATCATTTCGCAAACCATTTTCATTACAAAATATTTTAGTATTCAAACCAATATAAAAATGAAACTTTTCACCCCGATAACATTTAGAAATGTAGAACTAAAAAACAGAATCGTGATGTCGCCAATGTGCATGTACTCTGCAGAAGAAGGCGTTGCGAATGATTTCCACTTTGTTCATTACGCAAGCCGTGCACAAGGTGGCGTCGGATTAATAATAGTAGAAGCAACCGGAGTAGAACCCCGCGGAAGAATCACAGACAAATGCCTGGGAATATGGAATGACAAACAAGCAGAATCTCTGAAAAAAATCGTTGACTTCGTTCATCAGAATTCAGAAAGTAAAATCGGAATTCAATTAGCTCACGCCGGAAGAAAAGGTTCCGTTTCTGCTGCCACAAACAAGCAAATGACTCCGGAAGAAGGCTGGCAAACCATTGCTCCAAGCCCAATTCCGTATTATCAATCAGACAGAACGCCTCATCAGTTATCTGCCGAAGAAATAAAAACCCTGACAGAAGATTTTCGTCTGGCGGCCAAAAGATCTGTAGATGCAGGTTTTGATGTCATAGAAATCCATGCGGCGCACGGTTATCTCATTCATCAGTTTTTATCTCCGCTGTCGAACACCAGAACTGACGAATATGGTGGTGAATTTGAAAATCGAAGTAGATTTCTGATGGAGATCGTAGATGCTGTGAATTCAGAACTTTCAGAAGACCAGGCTTTGTTTGTACGGATTTCCGGAACCGAATATGCAGAAAACGGATGGAATATTGAGAACAGCCTGAAACTCTCCAGACTACTCAAAAATAAAAATGTAGACCTGGTAGACGTTTCCAGCGGTGGTAATATCAACGGAGTAACAATGGAAGTAAAACCCGGTTATCAAGTTCCTCTCGCTGAAGCGGTAAAAAAACACGCCGATGCCAATTCCGGTGCTGTAGGTCTCATTACCACAGCAGAACAAGCAGAAGCTATTTTAGAACAAGGACAGGCCGATTTAATCTTTCTGGCCAGAGAAATTCTCAGAAACCCTTATTTCAGTGTTCAGGCATCTTGGGAAAGTGATGACGACTGTTTCTATCCTCATCAATACCTCCGTGCAAAGCCATTCAAATCTTAAATAAAAAAACCAATCAAAATGATTGGTTTTTTTGTCATAATAAGATAATTTCTTTTCTAATCTAGAATTTCATATTCTATTGCTACAGTTCCTCTTCTGATATCTGCAATAGTTTTGAAAGCTGCTTTTGAAAGATCAAAGGCTCTTGAAGAATGATATGGACCTCTGTCATTCACTTTTACAACTACACTTTTCCCGGAGATCAAGTTAGTGATCTTTACTAAGGTTCCGAAAGGAAGTGTTTTGTTTGCTGCAGTAAGGGCTGCATTACTGAATACCTCACCGCTTGCTGTTTTTTTACCATCGAACTTATCGTGATAAAAAGATACAAAACTTGTTTTCGCATCTGTGGCATAACTCTTGAAAGAGAAAATACCAAGTGTTGAAATCATCATTATGATTACGAGAAATACTCTTTTCATCATGTTGAATTATTTTATTGGTTTTGACTCCGCAAAGATATCCCAAATTGACCCTTAACTTACCATTTTACCATTTTGAGGGCATCATTCCGATAATTATACAAATACAATCTTCGTAAAACTCGCTCTAAAAAGGAGATCGCAATAAATGTTAATATATGTTAAATTAATCATTGAATTCTTAAAATTTTACAAAGAACATAAAACTCAAATCAATATCAAGTATCTGATTTACAATATATTAATAAAAAAACAAATGTTTAATAAATTGCATTTTACGCACATAAAAAATATAATTAGCAAAATATATTAATAGAAAATTATTTATAATTAATTAATCTATAATAAATCAAACATAATATTATTAATTACAAATAATATTGGCTAAAATTAAATCTAAAGGATATTTAAAATTCATAAATGACTATAAAACAGAAAGTTAATTAAAACTGAGCTTTTTTTTAACAAAATTTAAAAAAACCAGCTGAAAAGCTGGTTCTTATTTTATACTAATTCTCCGATCAAATCATAATCTTCAGCAGAAGTAATTCTTACATCGGCAAAGTCGCCAATAGATATATAAACATCCTTTGCCGGTACCAGAACAGTATTATCGACATCCGGAGAATCATATTCTGTTCTTCCTACAAAGTAATCACCTTCTTTCCTGTCGAAAATACATTTGAAAACTTTGCCCACTTTTTCCTGGTTTTTTTCCCAAGATATCTGCTGCTGTATTTCCATAATCTCTTCCACTCTTTTTTGCTTTATTTCATCTGGGATATTA
>JAEXJU010000293.1 GCA_023448955.1 Bacteroidota bacterium | reverse complement strand
TGCCATAACCAAGGATAATACCTTTCGTTATTGTGGTTGCAAAAATACAACAATAATTTACATCTCCAAATTTTTTACATAAAAAAACGCCTTTCAAAAAGAAAGACGCTCATTTTCAATATTATTATTTTCTTACAAGTAAGAATTAAGTTTTTCTGCAATTACTTCTTTAGGAGCTACACCCACGATTTTATCAACCACTTCTCCGTTTTTGAAAATAAGAACTGTAGGAATGTTTCTGATACCATAATCTACAGAAACCTGCTGATTATTATCAACATCTACTTTTCCTACTAGCGCTTTTCCTTCAAAATCTGCAGCAACTTCTTCAATAATTGGTCCAAGCATTCTGCAAGGTCCGCACCAAGTTGCCCAAAAATCTACTAAAACCGGTTTATCTGAATTTAGTACTGTCTCCTGAAAGGATTGATCTGTAATTTCTACTGCCATGATTTCTTTTTCTTTATTGTTTTATAGAACAAAATTACAAAATTTATAATTGATATGATCTGTTGATTATCTATGCAGACTATCAGCTTTTTCTATAATGAATTGTTTACCTATTTCTAAAAGAGCGTTTACAAAAGCATCAATATCCTGTTTCTTAGTATAGTGACTGAAAGATACTCTTACAGGAGTAGAATGCTCCAACTCTTCTTCCGATAAAACAGACATCAGAACCATTGATGGCTTCGCAGCTCCTGAACTACACGCACTACCCTGAGAAATAGCAATGCCTTTCATATCCAACTGAAGACCTATCAAAGGATTTTTGTAAGGTAATAAAATATTCAGAACAGTGTACAGGCTGGTGTCATCCGCACTTCTTCCATTGAATTTTATTCCCTGGATTTTATCTTTCAGCTGCTCAATTGCATAATGCTTGATCTCTAGAATATGATTTTTATATTCTTCCATTTTTTCCTGAGATATTTCCCAAGCTTTTCCTAGACCAGCAATTCCTGTGACATTTTCTGTTCCCGCTCTCAAGCTTCTTTCCTGCGGCCCTCCTGTGATAATTCCTTTTAAACCAGATGATTTTCTTACGAAAGCAAATCCGGAACCTTTCGGCCCGTGGAATTTATGTGCACTGCAAGATGCAAAATCAACCGGAATTTTTGAGAAATCCAGATCCAAATGCGCCATTGTCTGCACGGTATCGGAATGGAAAAGCGCATTATTATCTTTGCAAAGATGAGCTACTTTTTCGATATCGAGAATGTTTCCTATTTCATTGTTGGCATGCATCAGAGTTACCAGTGTTTTCTTTTCCGAATTTTTCAGTAATTCTTCCAGTTTATTCAAATCGAATTCACCGTTGGAGTCAGGTCTTAGATAAACTAATTCCACACCTTTCAATTTCTTCATTTCCAGGCAAGTTTCAGCTACACATTTGTGTTCCAGAGCAGAAGTGATGATTCTTTCTACACCCAGATAATTGACGGCCGATTTGATAATCATATTATTAGACTCGGTTCCACAGGACGTGAATACAATTTCGCCAGGAGTTACTCTCAGAGAATCCGCAATCTTTCGCCTTACTTCTTCCAAAATAGTTTTGGCTTCCTGTCCCAAACTGTGTGTAGATGACGGATTGCCATAATTGAATTTTAAAACATTCACCATACAGTCTATCACCTCATCGTCCAGAGGTGTAGTTGCTGCATTATCCAGATAAATTCTTTCCATTTTTATTGAGATTTGAAGCCAGAAAAAGGCCGAAAAATTAAAGCACTAAATTAGTGAAAAAATCGGTAATGGGATTCATTAGCAAATTTGAACATGGCTTTGTCTCCGGAAGTATCTCCAAAAGCAATGATTTTATCAAATTTCTTGTTGCCGATTTCTATTTTTATCCTGTTGACTTTTTCCTGTTTATTGCAGTTGTTTCCAACAAAATCTCCAGTAAAAATATCATCTTTAAACTCTGCCTGAGTAGAAAGCAAGGTCATATTAAACTTCTCGGCAAAAGGTTTTACCCAAATATCTAATGAAGCTGAAACGATATAACATTCCGTATTCTGACTGTCTATATTTTTGATAAAATCCAATGCATTCTCTCTAAATAAACCTGGATAATTCTCATCAAAAAACTGTTTGGCTTTTTTTTCGATTTGATATCTTGACTGACCTTTTAGAATCGATGAAATGAAACTTTTCTTGACGGCTTCAGCATCCGCTAATTTTAACTTCAGCAAAGCAAAAAGCGGAATATGCTTCAGAAACTGGACAGAAAATTTGGCAGGATCATAAAATTTGAGAAACAAAAACATGGTATCTTTGTAAGTTAAAGTGCCATCGAAGTCGAATAGATATAGTTTTTTCATTTGTTAGGTTTAAGGGTTGAGCTTTATGGTCACAGCAAAAAACATCTAAATCCTACGACACTCAACCTAATTTACAGCTTCAATTTCTTAAAAATAAACTCAGGGATATTTCTGATAATCATCATTATAATGGCCCAGATTGGTAAAACGTACGCCACGTCTTTTTTATTTTTGTAAGCATTATAAATTCCTTGCGCTGCTTTTTTTGGTGTTGCTGTCAAAGCTGGATTTAGTGGTAAACCTTCCGTCATTTTGGTATCCATAAAACCTGGTTTGACGGTTAAGACGTGAACTTTTTTATCGAACAAATAATTTCGCAAACCACTAAGATAAGCTGTCAATCCGGCTTTGGAACTTCCGTAAATGAAATTGCTTTGTCTTCCTCTTTCGCCGGCGACGGATGATAAAACGATGATTGTTCCTTGTCTTTTGGATTCCATTTTTTTGGCGAAGAAATTGAGCACAGGAACTAACTTAGCATAATTGACATCAATAATCTGAGCTGTATTTCCATCATCATAAAGTCCTTCTTTCGTTCCTAAACCGAGATAACCGGAGGCACAAAACAACAAATCGGAATTGATATTTTCTAATGTTTTATAATCGATTTCGCACGTCAAATCCAAAGGAATAATCTCAGAATTCTGAAGAAATTTGACCTGAATATGACCAGCAAATTTTTCAGTCGTTTCCGGATTGGAACTTAACAAATAAATCACGGGAAATTTTTCTCCTTTTGCCAAACATTCTTCTACGAATGCCTGTGCTACTTCGGAATTGGAACCTAATACTATCATAGTTTTAGTTGTTGGCTGTTAGTTGTTAGTTATTAGTAAAGAATGATTTCTATAAACCATCAACTTAAACCATTAACCATTATTATTAAGAATTCTTTTATGTTGTAATGAAACAAACTTGGATGAATTGACATTTTGAAGATAATTGGTCAAAGAAGACTTGCTCATACTGTCTTTCGTCAAATAAATTCTTCCACCAAAATTTTCCACGATAGTGTCTAGCTGATCTACCAATTTCTTCAACCCTTTATTGACTTTAAAATCTAAAGCCAATGTATATCCTTCTTTCGGAAAAGAATTGTATGCCAGTGGATTATCCTTACCAAACAACTTCAAAACAGCCAGAAAAGATCCATTTCCGCTTTTGGCAATTGTATCAAGAATCTGCCGCATTCCTTCTTTTCCATTTTCTTTCGGGATCACCATTTGATACTGGATAAATCCGCTTTTTCCGTAGATTTTATTCCAGTCATTGATGACATCCAATGGATAGAAAAATGTTTCGTAATCAATAAAATTATTGACCTGTTTCTTGGTTTGCTTGTTATAATAAAGGAAATTGAAAATCTTTATCGTTAAAGCATTCAGAACAAATCCGGGAAAATAAAATGGAACAGTCGGTTTGAATTTCTCTTTTAATTTCAAAGATTTCTTTTGAAGAGTGGTTGGCAATTCGGCTTTCAAAGCGTGTTCGCCTCTCATTAAAATAGAACGACCCAGATTTTTTCCTTTTTGAAAACAATCGATCCAGGCCACATTATAAGTCCAATCTTCACTCTTATCAAACAACTGGAAAACCTCATCAAGATTTTCTGCTTTGATGCTTTCCTGCCGGATGTAAGGAGATTCTATATTTTTCAGTTTGAATTTAGCCGAAAGAATAATTCCCGTTAAACCCATTCCGCCAATTGTAGCCCAGAATTTGTCTGAGTTTTCTTCCCGGGAACAAGTAAGCACTTCTGAATTTTCATTTAATAATTTAAACTCGGTTACATATTCTGAAAAACAACCTTCGGCGTGATGATTTTTACCGTGAACGTCCGAAGCAATCGCGCCACCCACAGAAACGAATTTAGTCCCGGGCGTGACATAAAGAAAGTAACCTTGCGGAACCGAAACTTCTAGGACTTCGGAAAGCAAAACGCCCGATTCACATTCTATTATTCCATTGATCCTGTCAAACGAAATGAATTTATTGAGTCTTTTGGTAGAGAAAATATGTTCACCAAGAGATGCATCGCCATAGCAGCGGCCGTTTCCTCTGGCGATCACTTCATTATTTTCTCTTACAAATTCTTTTATTTTAGAAAGAGAATCATCCGACTTCATTTCTTTTTCTACAACAGGGAAATTTCCCCAATTTGTAACTTTCTGAATAAAATTCGGTTTCATCTATGAATATTTTTTGTGGTACAATGCAATCGCATCAAGTTTTTCATCATCATTTGTTTTTTAATTAAAGTAGCGATTTCATTACTTAAAATAGATTTGTAAAAGGAAAACGATAACCCATAAAACAATTGTAATCTGTATATATCGGTCCTTATAAACAATTTTGGTTGGTGATTCTGTTTTATTGTAAACCAATGTCTGCTGGAGATATCTCAGGAAAGCAAAAACCACAAAAATCACCGTGTAAAAAACACGAGGGTGGAATCTTGCCTGCACTTCCGGTGAAAGCGTAAACATCAGATAACAAATGATAGCTAGAGTACAGCTGATAGACAATGCAATATCCGCAAACTGAACGTTATAACCATCCAAAGCCTTTCTGGTTTTACCGGAAACCTGCGCATTAATAAGCTCCCCTCTTCTTTTCCCGATTGCCAATACCAATGCTAAAACAAATGTGAGCAAAATAGCCCAATTGGTAACTATAATACCTGTAACATAGCCACCTGCTAAAACCCTAAGCACGAAACCTATCGCAATGATACAGATATCAACAATGGCAACGTGTTTCAGTTTAAAAGTATAGAAAATATTCAGAATAAAATAGGTCGCAATAATAACTCCGAATTTCCAAAAACTGACCTGAAAAATATAGTTGCCTATAAAAATTGATGCTACTGACAAAAGGATTAATATCCCGAATAAAAATTTAGCTCCCAGCTTGGAGACTGCTCCACTCGCCAAAGGTCTGTTCTTTTTTTCAGGATGCTTTTTGTCCGATTCTATATCAAAATAATCATTCAGTATATATATTGAACTTGCTGTGAATGAAAATACTACAAACGCAAACAAACTCTCATAAAAAAGATGCGCGTTCATAATATTGCCGGAAAAAAATAATGGTGCAAAAACGAATAAGTTTTTTACCCATTGTTCTACGCGCATTAATTTTAAATAATTTTTCATCCCATGTTTCAATAATCCTACAAAAGTAGCATTAAAATAAAAAAACCGCAAATTGCGGTTTATTATTATTGTCTTTATAATACAAATTTCTGTTAATTACCAGATTTTGCATCATTAATCATTTTCTCGTTTGCAGTAATTGCAAATTCTACTCTTCTGTTTTTAGCTCTTCCTGCATCAGTATCATTAGATGCAATCGGGCTAGTTTTCCCAAGACCTTCCGTAAACATTCTGGAAGCTGAAATACCGTTTGCTACAAAATAGTTTTTAACTGCTGCTGCTCTTTGCGAAGAGATTCTCAGGTTTACCGCATCACTACCGATGCTATCTGTATGACCATAGATATTGATATTAGTGTCTGGATTGTTTTTAAGGACAGTTACCAGCTTATCTAAGTTGGTTTTTGCTAATGAAGTGAGATTTGCAGAATTAAAATCAAAATTTACTGTATTTTCGTTAAGTGTAATTTTGATACCTTCACCTACTCTTTCTACTTCAGCACCGGGCAGCGTTTCTTTAATTTCTTTGGCCTGCTTATCCATTTTGTTACCGATAACACCACCGGCAACTCCACCCACAACACCTCCTAGAACAGCTCCAAGCGGCGCATTTCCACCTTTACCAATATTATTTCCAAGAATACCTCCAATTACAGCACCTGCTGCAGTACCAATAGCAGCACCTTTCTGAGTATTATTTGCATTTTGAATGGCTTCACAACTTGTAAGCAATAATGAACCAGATATAAAAAATGCTGCGATGTTTAGTTTATTTATTTTCATTTTAAAGTGTTTATTATTTACCTTTTCTTATAAAATTATATCTGATGTCCATCGGTTTTCCATCTGCCGATACAGACTGAACCAATGTAAATGAATCCGCAGTTGGATTTTCCAGCATTAGCTTATAGCCCGCTAGGACTCTTTTAGCTTTTTCACCTTCTCCAACTTTTTTCATAGAGACAACACTATTTTTATCTACGCTAAAAGTTATTGACTGAATTTTGGAAGGACATCCATTTTCACCGTGAAGTGTGTAGGTTCCCGTATAGTTATTGGGAATCAATGTCCAAGAGCTTCCAACGAAACAAGTGATACTAGCACCTTCATCAAAAGGTTTGATTGAGTAGTTTTTATCATATTCAATATTGGAAATATCCCACTGACCTTTAAGTTTCATTACATCTGAGCGAAGCGCTTGCGCCTCACCAGCACTTACTCCAGTTTTGTTAGACGAGCAGGAAGTGGCTACTACAGCTGTACCTAACATTCCTAAAAAAAATAATTTTCTCATAGTTTTATATTTACAGCTAAATTATTATAAAAAATTATGCCAAAGGATAAAAACAAAAAAAATCTGAGATATTCTCAGATTTTTTTTTCTTATACTAATCTTATTAAAGTTTTGTTTTGTCTATAGCTTTAGGTAGCTTTTTCTTTTTTACAGGCTTTTTACTTGATTTTGCTGGCATATCAGCTTTATAAAAATTCTTATAGGCGTATTCTGCTGCTTTGGCTACATCAATTACTCCTGCAGATCTGGAAAAATTCTCAAATCCGTTATTGCTGCTTGCATTGGTTGTTTTTACCAATGACTCGATGATCTGTTCCGGTTTCAGATTTGGCATATAAGCCAATAAAACTGCTGATGCACCAGCAACAACCGGAGATGCCATAGAAGTTCCCTGTAAATATTCATATTTCCCGTCCGGAACCGTAGAATAGATCTCCGAGCCTGGCGCAAAAACATCCACCATTTTCTTATCATAGTTCGAGAAGCTGGACTTCAATGCATTGGCATCATTCGTATTAGAACCTACAACAATCATATTATTGACAAAAGGTTTTTCATCAGTAGTCGATTTGAAGTTTGTCGGAAAATACTGGTGTTCAGCAATATCTTCATTTTCATTACCGGCAGCTTTTACTAAAAGCACACCTTTGCTTTCCGCATATTTGAAGGCATCCCAAACTACATTCTTACCTGGAGAAACTGGCTTACCAAAACTCATATTAAGGATTTTTGCACCATTGTCCACAGCATATCGGATTGCATTTGCAACATCTTTATCTCTTTCATCACCATCCGGAACAGCTCTAACCGTCATGATTTTTGCAACTCTGGAAGCAACGCCATACTGAGGCTCAGAACCATTAGCCAATCCGGCAATAATTCCCGCAACATGTGTTCCGTGCTTTGCGTCAGGACCTTCGTAATGATTATTTCCGTATTTTTTTTCGGAATAATCATCATAATTATCACCAACGATTTCTTTTCTCGGATCGAAGTCGAGATTGTAGCCTTTTTCAGCCTGAGGTGTGAAGTAATCCAGCGCTTCCTTCATCTGTCCTTCCATGTAAGTTTTTACTTCCGCAGCAGACTTTCCTGCAACCTGAGGATCATTCGCAACCTGAGCCAGAACCTGCATTGCCATAGCTTCCTGCTGTGTGGCCGGTTTGATAGCTGCAAGATTTTCCTTGGTTAAGGTTTTATCGCCCAATAATTTCACCATATCCGGGATGGAGTTGTTTATCATCGTGTAGAGCTGCACGTTTTGTTTAGCTTCCTGACTTTTTTTGGTGAAAATCTCCTTGGACTTCATATACATTGCAAACTCATCCGGCATCTTGGCCTGATTTTCCTTATTTTTTGCAGAGTCAGATCCTTCGAAAACAGTCTGGTACTTTTTCACCACGCGAGTGACTTCCATATTATCTACACCTATGTCACCGTTTTTACCACCAAGAAAATTCCATCCGTAAACATCATCAACATATCCATTTCCATCATCATCTTTTCCGTTGTTTGGAATCTCATTTGGGTTTTTCCACATATTTTTTGCCAATCCCGGATGATCTACTTCTACTCCGCTATCCAAGACGCCTACAACTACAGTTTTCGGCTTCAATCCTTTTGACTCCAGGAATTTGTAAGCATTTTCCGTATTGACACCATAGACTTTGGTAGTGGTGTAATCTTTATGATACCAAGTTTTCTGGTCTTTATCATTCGGAGTTGCTGTTTGCGCTGCAATCGTTGCAAAACCTGCATAGAATGCTGCCGCTATCAATAATTTTTTCATATTAAATTATTTATTTAGTTCAATTATTACAGATGGTTAAAAATAAATATTCTGAATATTAATTGAGTTTGATAGTTTTCATATAGGTCATACTTTCCGGTCCGATGTTACAAAGCAAATCCAAAATTGAAAGGTCTTTGATAAAACCATATTTATCTGAAAAGCTTTGGTAATAATCTTCCATTTGATAGTTCGACTCAGCTTTTGCTGAGAATTGCTCCCTTAAATCCTGAGCTTCGGGCTGTTTGATATATTCTTCCGTAAGCTGAAAATCTTTTTCTGTTTTCAGGATCTGAAGAATTACTTTGATCGTTTTTAGATTGAATTCCAGTAGTGAGCTGATTTTTTCATCAAAAATTGATTTCAGTCTGTCTTCATAAAATTCGAAATATGGTGTGCTCTGATAAGCTGTTTTGATAGATTTCCAGTGCAGTTTTTGCCAGTCTTCGGAATAAGAAATTTCAATATCTCTCATTTCCCGCTTCCCATTGTGTTTGATTGGAATGATGAGCGGCAGTTTTCCGTTAGCCCCATAAATTGCAGCACGGTTTCTGTAAGTCTGCTTCGGAAAGTTTTCGAATTGTTCGAAAGCGACTTCATTTTCTTCATTTAAGAATATAGAGAACCAGGAAATTGGCGGAAGGTAAAATATCGGTAAAAGAATTTTGTTTTTCATTATTGTTATTAAAAAAACTTTGCCAAAGATAATAAACCTCTGGCAAAGTG
>JAEXJU010000192.1 GCA_023448955.1 Bacteroidota bacterium | reverse complement strand
AATCTGTTCAGAATCATCATTATGAATTTTATGGATGCTCACGATTTTGACGTGCGTGCTGTTAAGAAATCCTGCGTTCATATTGTGAATAAAGATCTGAAAATGATTCCTTTCGAAACGATGAACTTATTCTACCGTGATGATAAAAGCCAATATCTGGAAGAGTTAAGAAATGATGATCGGGTTTTATTTTAATAAAACCCGCCAAATTTTGGGTTTTCTTTTATTTCTCGTTTACAATTTTATCATATATCTTTTTGACCTGTAAGTCTCCAATCTTCCTGGAATTTTTTATAGACCGAATCGAAATCTGTCATTCCATTTTCAATTTGATTTTTAATCAAATCTTCTTGATTTAATCGCCATTGGTTATGTGAAAAATATTTTTCAAATATTATCCGTTAAAAACCTGATTTTCTTGCTCTTGAACACGGATAAATGTTGTTCTTTTAGACAATTCTTTTAATTTCGCTGCACCCACATAAGTACAAGTCGAACGAACGCCGCCCAAAATATCTTTTACCGTTTCTGCAACCGGACCTTTGTAAGGCACTTTCACTGTTTTTCCTTCCGATGCACGGTATTCTGCAACACCTCCGGAATGTTTATCCATCGCAGTCTGAGAACTCATTCCGTAGAATAATCGGAAAGTTTTTCCATTTTCTGTGATAAGCTCACCGCCACTCTCATCGTGTCCGGCAAACATTCCACCCAGCATCACAAAATCAGCGCCACCACCAAAGGCTTTTGCCACATCTCCAGGAACTTTACAACCACCATCGCCTATGATTTGGCCGCCTAAACCGTGAGCCGCGTCAGCACATTCTATAATTGCAGAAAGCTGCGGATAACCAACGCCTGTCTTTACACGAGTGGTACAAACCGAACCTGGCCCGATTCCGACTTTAATAATATCAGCACCGGCCAAAATCAATTCTTCCACCATTTCGCCGGTTACAACATTGCCGGCCATAATGATTTTGTCTGGGAAATTCTGACGCGCTTTCTTTACAAACTCTACAAAGTGTTCGGAATAACCATTGGCAACATCAATACACAAAAACTGGATTTTCGGATTGGCATCCAGAATTAATTTGATTTTCTGTTCGTCTGCTTTCCCGGTTCCTGTACTCAGGGCGATGTATTGGTAGAAATCATCATTTTTATCATTCAGAAAATCAGACCATTCCTGAACAGAATAATGTTTGTGAACAGCAGTAATGATTTTGTCTTTGTAAAGCGCTTCCGCCATTTCAAATGTACCGACGGTGTCCATATTCGCAGCGATTATCGGAACGCCGCTCCATTTTTTCTGGGTATGAAGAAATGTGAATTCCCTTTCGATAGTGACTTCTGAACGGGATTTGAGTGTAGAACGTTTCGGACGAAACATCACATCTTTGAACCCTAACTTGATTTCGTTTTCTATTCGCATACATCAAATTTAAAATAATATTTTCGAATGTTCTTAATCACAAAGATCTTTTGAAGGTTAAAATTTTCCAAAAAAATTTGCAGGATTAAATTTTAATTCTACATTTGTAGAATTAATTTTATACTTGTAGAATGAAAGAACAAAGACTAACCGATACGGAAATTGTGCTGATGGAAATTCTTTGGAAAAAAGAGCGAGTGTTTATGAAAGATATTCTGGAAGAATATTCTGATCCTAAACCTGCAGCAACGACAATTGCTACGCTTTTAAAAAGAATGCAGAACAAAGATTTAGTGGGCTACAAAACTTTCGGAAACTCAAGAGAATATTTTCCAAAAGTTAGAAAAGAAGACTATTTTCAGGAAGAAATGTCTTCTATGATTGATCGTTTTTTTAATAATTCCGTGAGCCAGTTTGCCTCGTTTTTTACATCGAATTCCAAACTATCTCAGAAACAATTGAAAGAACTTCGAGATATTATCGACAAAGAAATCAAAGATTAAATGCTGACCATCATTTTAAAAATTATACTTTGCTCATCCATTTTGATAGCAATCTATTATCTGTTTTTGCAGAAAGAGAAAATGTTCCGCTTTAACAGATTTTACCTTTTGTTTGCTTTGGTCTTTTCTTATGTGATTCCGTTTTTGAAAATCAATTTACCAGCAATTTCGCAACAGAAAAATCAACTGATATTTGACGAAATTCAATCACAACAATTAATTCAGAGTTCTAATCAAACATTACAATTTGATTGGTTAAATTTAATTCTTCCGACGTTTGTTTTGGTTTCTATTTTTCTGATTGTCAAATCAATCCTTTCAATTAGGAAAATTACTAATTTGAAAGGAACTGATATAATTTATCAAAATCAAAAGATAAAATTGATTGACAAGCAACTACCGCCGTTCAGTTTTTGGAATAAAATATATCTTAATAAAAGTTATTTTCAAAACGGGCAGATCGACTACCGGATTTTCCTGCACGAGAAAACACATATTGTTCAGAAACATTCTTTGGATGTTTTGTTCCTGGAGATGTTGAAAATTATTTCCTGGTTCAATCCGGCGTTATATTTTTATAAAAAAGCAATGAAAGATAACCACGAGTTTTTGGCAGATGAAAGCATTATTCAACAAAAAAATAATGTGAAAGATTATCAAACTTTGATTCTTTCAGAAATTCTCCAAACACAAAATCTGAAACTGACCCACCAATTCAATTACAATAACACCAAAAAACGATTTATTATGATGACAACCAAGAAGTCAAAATTTGAAAAACCCAAAAAACTAATTGCAGTGTCTGCTTTTGTAGGACTAAGCCTCTTACTTGTCCAGAAAGTTTACGCTTCAGAAACTATTTCTGAAAAAGTTAGCAGTCAAGAACCGATATTAATGGAAGCCATAAAGGCTGACACTATTCCTCAGAAAAAACAGCAGCAAGTATCAAAAATCAAAGATGTTAAAAAAGCTGGAAAATTGCCCGCGGTTAAAGAATTGAAAGAGAATGAACTCCCGATTCCGCCACCGCCGCCTCCAGCAAGAGAAATGACGCCGGCTGTCTTTCCGGAAGGTCTTACAGCATTGAGAACCAGTTTTGCTAATAATTTTGACGCCTCCAAATTAAATGGTAAAGGAATGCTGAGAAGTAATCTTTACATAACAATTGATGAAAACGGCATTACCAAAGACATCAGAGCCGAAGGCACTAATCAGGAATTTAACAGCGAAGCAATCAAAACAATGAAAGCAGTAACTCAAGGAAAAGTATGGAAACCCGCTACTGAAGAAGGCAAACCTGCGGCTACTGTTTTCCAGCTACCAATAACTATGACTTTTCAATAGCTGTTAAAGTCAAGTTATCTTTAAAAAACAGTGTCAAAAACTTCATTCTTGACACTGTTTTTGGT
>JAEXJU010000057.1 GCA_023448955.1 Bacteroidota bacterium | reverse complement strand
GTCTATTAACTGTTTCGCCGGGAACGTGATAATCCAACCCGGAAAGTAAAGCTGCCATTCTCGCAATGTTCCGGTTGTCTTCGCCAGCTTGATTGGCACAGCCTAAAACAACATCATAGATTTTGCTTTGGTCGATGTTTGGATTTCTCTCTAATAGTTTTTTGATGACAAAAGCCGCCATATCATCGGGACGA
This sequence comes from Bacteroidota bacterium, assembly GCA_023448955.1. Taxonomy (GTDB): domain Bacteria; phylum Bacteroidota; class Bacteroidia; order Flavobacteriales; family Weeksellaceae; genus Epilithonimonas. Next base: position 20,864 of record JAEXJU010000057.1, on the reverse strand, counting down.
ACAGAAGATAAACTTCCTTTCAGTTTTCCAATTGGCGTTCGGATGCCGTCTATTATATATGCTTGGTTCATAATTGTTGGTTGTCAGTTATTGGTTGTCAGTTGTTGGTTATCCAGCGAATTCAAATCTATCAACTGATAACCATCAACTATCAACTAATTATAAAAGTTCTTATTTTGTTTTACTAAGTTTCTGATAATCGGACTGCATCTGTATCGGTCTTCGTGATAGAAATTGTAAAGTTCGTCGAGTTCGTTCTGGAGATTTTCTAATCCGAATTCGTCTGCCCATTTTAATAAACCTTTTGGATAATTCACACCTTTTGTCATTGCCAAATCGATGTCTTCTGCAGATGCAATGTTTAAGAAATAAGCGTCTGAAGCTTCGTTCATTAACATTACCAAGATTCTTTTGAAAATAAATTCTAATAATTCCGGATTCTCATTGGGTTTTGGTTGTTCCGCATTTAAAGAATAATCATAAAATCCTCTTCCTGATTTCTTTCCGAAAAACCCTGCTTCGAATAATCTTTTTTGGGTGAATGATGGTTTGAATTTCGGGTCGTAGAAAAATTCTTTGAAAACACTTTCTGTCACTCTGTAATTCACATCGTGACCAATAAAATCCATCAATTGAAACGGTCCCATTCTGAATCCACCTAAGCTTGTCATTGCAAAATCAATAGTTATACAATCTGCAATTCCTTCTTCCAGAATTCTTATCGCTTCGCCGTAAAAAGGTCTGGCAACACGGTTCACTATGAATCCAGGTGTGTCTTTTGCAATCACGGGAAGTTTTTTCCAGCTTTCTACTAAATTTTTAGTTTTTGAAATTAAATCTTTATCCGTCTGAACAGCAGGAATAATTTCTACCAAAGCCATCAACGGCGCAGGATTGAAGAAATGAATTCCAATCACTCGACTCGGTTTTTGACAAGCCGATGCAATGGATGCAATGGATAACGATGACGTATTGGTTGCCAAAATGCAATCTTCGGAAACCAGACTTTCTAACTGTTGAAACAAGTCTTTCTTAATTTCCAAATCTTCAACAATGGCTTCGATGATTAATTCTGAATCATTTAATTCAGATAATTTATCGCTCAATCGGATATTATCAAAATAAATTTCTGCTTCTTTATAAGTTAGCTTTCCTTTTTCGGCTAATTTTTGAAATTGCGTTTCAATATTTTGTCCTGCTTTTTCTACGGCAATCGGATTGCTATCGTACAACAAAACCTGATTCCCAGCTGTTGCCAAAACCTGTGCAATTCCACTTCCCATTGCGCCACTACCGACTATTCCTATTTTCATTTTTTATTGTAAAATGTATGATGTAAAAAGTACAATGATTATTTATTATTTAAAGGCTTCGACTCCGCTCAGCCTTACAGCTATTAACTATAAGCCATCAACTAACAACCTAATGACATTTAAAATAATCAAAAGGTTCTCTGCAATCATCACATTGATATAATGCTTTACACGCTGTGGAACCAAACTGACTTACCAAATGTGTATGTTTTGAACTACAAAGTGGACACTCGACCTCATCTGTTTTTGAGAATAATTCATCATTATTTTTTGAATAGACAGGCGGTGCGATGCCGTACGCTTTAAGTTTTTGTTTTCCTTCTTCCGTCATCCAATCGGTGGTCCAAGCTGGGCTAAGTCGATTGGTTATTTTTATATTGTTGAACCCCTTTTCAACCAGTTTCATTCTGATAGCCATATTAATCATTGATGTGGCGGGACAACCGGAATAAGTTGGTGTCACTACAATTTCGATTTCGTCTTCATTGAGATTCACGTCACGGATAATTCCCAAATCCAAAAGATTGAGAACGGGAACTTCCGGGTCGGGAATTTCCTTTAATATTTGCCAGATATTTTCTTCTTTGACTATCATTTTTATTTTATTATCCGTCGTTTTCCAAACCTCACAGGTTTTAAAAACCTGTGAGGTATATTTCAATAAATTACCATTCCATATTAGGATAAGTGCGTTGCATCATTTGCATTTCGGCCAGGATGTAACCCATTTTTTCAGTGTGTTTTCCTTCTTTTCCGCCGGTCAATTGTCTCGATTTTGAGAAATCGACAAACAACGTTGCTTCATTCAGGATTTCCAGAACTTTAGTTTCCCATTTTGTTCGGAACGTTCTGATGTCCGGAATGCTATTTTGTTCAATTAGTTCTAATTCCCAGTTGGTTGGAACAAACATTTCGTCTGTAAAATCAACCAAATCATTGACTGACTTTTGGATTTTGCTGTGACTTTCTTCTGTGCCGTCGCCTAAACGAATCATCCATTCGCTACTCCATTTTAAATGATACGTCACTTCTTTCAAAGACTTTTCTGCGATGGAAGCCAGTTTCAAATCAGAATGATGTTTCAGTTCGGTCAATAATAGATGATGATAAACATCGAAGAAAAACTGTCTCGTAATCGTGTCTCCAAAATGTCCGTTCTCTTTTTCAACTAAAAGTAGATTCCTGAACTCACGCTCATTTCTGAGAAAAGCTAAATCGTCTTCTGATTTCCCTTCGTTCTGAATTTCGGCGGCATAGTGATAATAATTGGAAGATTCTCCCAACAGATCCAAAGCAATGTTGGACATTGCAATATCCTGCTCCAAGACCGGTCCTTTTCCGCACCATTCACAAAGACGCTGACCGAGAATCATACTTGTGTCTGCAAGATGTAATATATAATTGAGATAATTATTGTTCATTGGTTTCAATTTAATTGGCGTTATAAACCGCCCTGAATTTCAAAATTAATTTTGAAATCCACCCCTCCAACGGAGGGGAATTTGTTACATATTTTTTACTTCTTCCGGGACGTGGTAAAACGTCGGGTGGCGATAAACTTTATCTTCTGAAGGTTCATAAAACGCCTCAGAATCATCGGGATTGGTAGCGTGGATATGTTTGGATTCTACCACCCAAATGCTGACACCTTCCATCCTTCTCGTGTAAACGTCGCGTGCATTTTGGATTGCCATTTCTGCATCAGCAGCGTGAAGACTTCCGACGTGCTTGTGGTCGAGGCCTTGCCTGCTTCTGATAAAAACCTCCCAAAGTGGCCATTCTGTATTTTGCATAATATTCATGTAGATTAATAGATAATAGACTGATAGATAATAGATTTTAACCTATTGGTTTATTATTGTTTATTTTATCGCATAGGCGCAATATTTTTCTATTTTGATTGTGTTTTAAGTCGCAAAAAATGACATTTCCTTTTATGTTTGCGACTTAAATCATCGATTGGTTAAATAAAATGCGCCTTTGCGTTACAAAAACATTAAACTGTTTTTCTGTTTTGTCCTTCTCTTGATTTTCTTTTTTCGTGATAAGCGGTTGCAGCTTCTCTTACCCAAGCGCCATCTTCGAAAGCTTTTTTGCGGGTTTCGATTCTTTCTTTGTTACAAGCGCCGTTACCTTTAACCACTTTCCAAAACTCGTCCCAATCGATTTCTCCGAATTCATAATGCCCGGTTTCTTCATTGAATTTCAAATCCGGGTCTGGAATTGTCAATCCCAGATACTCTGCCTGCGGAACGGAAACATCTACGAAACGCTGTCTCAACTCGTCATTAGTGAAACGCTTGATGCGCCACTTCATTGATAATTCTGTATTTCCCGAGTCGGCATCTTTTGGACCGAACATCATCAGAGTCGGCCACCACCAACGATTGAATGCATCCTGAGCCATTGCTTTCTGCTCCGGCGTACCTTGCGCCAGTTTCATCATCAGCTCGTAACCTTGCCTCTGGTGGAAACTTTCCTCCTTACAAATCCTAACCATCGCTCTGGCATAAGGTCCGTAAGATGCTCGGCAAAGCGGAACCTGATTCAAAATTGCTGCGCCATCTACCAGCCAACCGATGGCGCCCATATCTGCCCAAGTCAAAGTCGGATAGTTGAAAATGCTGGAATATTTGGCTTTCCCGGAATGCAAATCATTGATGGTTTCATCTCTTGTAACGCCCAAAGTTTCGGCAGCGCAATAGAGATAAAGTCCGTGTCCGGCTTCGTCCTGAACTTTTGCCAGCAATATTTTTTTGCGGTTCAAAGTCGGTGCACGCGTAATCCAATTCGCTTCCGGCAACATACCGACAATCTCGGAATGCGCGTGCTGAGAAATCTGGCGAATCAGAGTTTTTCTGTACGCGTCTGGCATCCAGTCTTTGGGTTCGATGCGGATTTCGCTGTCTATTTTATTCTGAAAATGTTCTTCTAAATTGATTTCTGTTGTTTCCATTTTCTTTATTTTTTTCTTTGAGCACAAAGCGCGAAAAGTTTTTTTAATTATTAACTGTCTTAAAGGTTCACAAAGGCGCTAACTTATATAAGAATGAATTCTAACGTTTTTTTTGTCATTCCGTAGGAATCTAAACTTAGCTGTAGAGATTGACTTCGTCTAACCACTTCTTTGGGTTTCCTACGGAATGACAAACTTTGTATTTATAACAAATCTTGTTTTATGTACAATCTGCAGCCCGACTTGAGCGGAAATCCTTTTTTGCGTGGACTCAAATTGTATTTAAACTGAAATCGTCGGCAAAAAAGATTGGGAGCGGAAGGCGGATTAAGCTGCCATAATTATTATTTTATTTAATATCAAAATTCACAATTTCATAGGGTTTCACCCCATGCTGTTTTATGTCGCCACTTCGTAACTCTTATTTTATATCAAAATTCACAACCACTTCCTCCGACCTCGGATGCGCCTGACAAGACAAGATAAATCCTGCTTCAATCTCATCCGGTTCGAGGGAATAATTGATGTCCATTTCTACTTCACCTTTTTCTAATTTGCATTTGCAAGTCGCACAAACGCCACCTTTGCAGGCGTAAGGCAAATCTGCTCCGTTTTGTAAAGCGGCATCCAAAATCGTTGGGCCGTGGTAAGCCAAATCTAATTTCAAAGCGGTTGCATCCAACTTGACCGTGACTTTACTAAAAGTATCATCGGATTTGTTAATTGCCTGCTCGTGTTCTTTTTTCTTTTCTGCAGACGCTGAACTGAAAAATAATTCGAAATGAATTTTCTTGGCTTCGACACCGGATTGGATTAAAGTATCTCTCACACTCAGAATCATTTCCTCTGGTCCGCAAAGGAAAACCTCATCGATTTTTTCTGCCGGAATAATATTATTAAGGAATGATTGCGCTTTCTCAGAATTGATTCTGCCACTCAGCAAATCTGCATCGGCGACCTCGCGACTGAGAATGTGATAAATGCTCAATCGCTCCATAAAACGGTTTTTCAAAGCTTCGATTTCTTCTTTGAAAATGATGGTCGCTTTGTTTTTATTTCCGTAAATCAAAATGAACTGACTTTGTGGCTCATTTTTCAAAACTGATTTGATGATGGAAATAATAGGTGTGATTCCACTTCCTGCAGCAAAAGCTACATAAGTTTTTTTGTTTTCGGGATTCAGTTCTGTGTAGAATTTTCCCATTGGAGGCATTACTTCCAAGATGTCGCCTTCTTTCAGATTGTCATTCATAAAAGAAGAGAACAGACCTTCCGGAACTTTTTTCACAGCAACTTTTAATTCGCCTTCGCACGGACTTGCGCAAATCGAATAAGAACGACGAAGTTCCTCGTTGCCATTGATTTGTCGGAAAGTCAAATATTGTCCTTGCGTGAATTTGAATTGTTCCGATAATTCTGCAGGCACATCAAAACTCACGGAAACACAATCGGGTGTTTCTTTCTTGATTTTTTTGACCTTTAATGGATGAAAATTTACTGACATTTTATTTTTTTTGAACACAAAGTGCACAAGATTTTTTTTACATTATTAAAAATATTTTTAGGTTCACAAAGGCATTTCGACAGGCTCAGTGTGACATTGCTAATACTAACCGTTTTAATTGGAACGTGTCAGTCTGAGCTTGCCGAAGGCTTTTCTTTATTATCAATCAAATATCATTTATGAGTTAAGACCATTCATTAATAATGTTTTCAAATCATTTTCCAGCTCTTGCGGTGTGATTTCACGGCTTGGTTTATACCAAAGTTCTATCCATCTTAAGGAAGATAACATTGTGAACAATGCAACAGATACATTCATTGTTTTGAATTCTCCGTTTTCCATTCCTTTTTCTATGATGTTGGCAAAGCTTTTTTCATAAGATTTTCGAATTTGTTTGTATTGATTTTTCTTCTCTTCGGAAAGGTATTTCCAATCGTTATTTGCAACAGAAACCGAAGCCGAGTCTTCGATAATCAACTCAACATGGAGTCCGATGATGGCGTTCAGTTTTTCCTGAAAACTTTGATTCGTATTTTCGATTTCCTGAAGCTGGGAAATATATTGATTGGCAATTTTGAAACAAATCAATTCCAAGATTTCGTCTTTGGATTTGATATGATTGTACATACTTGCCGCTTCCATTCCCACTTTCTCGGCCAAGTCGCGCATACTTGTTCCGCCGAAACCTTTTTCTTTGAAAAGTTTGGCGGCTTCGGACAAAATCAATTCTTTTTTATTGATTTTTATTTTGTTTGGAATTACTTCTGTTTCCATATTTTTAACGCAAAGAGCGCAACTATTTTATTATAAATTAGCAAACGCTTCGACAAGCTCAGCGTGACATCTCTAATACCAACCGTTTTTTAGGAACGTGTCAGTCTGAGCCTGCCGAAGACTCATTAATATCTCAACAATTGTTCTATTTCTTTAATTAATTTTTCTGTGTTTGGCAACATTTCTTTCTCCAATTCAGAATTGATAGGAATTGCAGGAAGATTTTTTGCGCCTACTACTTTTACCGGCGCATCCAATTGTCTGAAACAGTTTTCATTGATTCTGGCTGCCAGACTTTGAGCAAAGCTGTTATTCACAGGTTCTTCTGTCAAAACGATGCAACGGTTATGCTTTTTCACACTTTCGAAAACCCGGTTTTCGTCCAAAGGTGCGAGTGTTCTCAAATCAATAATTTCGATTTGATTATCAAACTGTTTCGCTGCATTCGAAGCCCAATAAACGCCCATTCCGTAAGTAATGATTGTTAAAGTTGGTTTATTATTTTGATTATCGCAAAGCAAAACTTCTCTTGCTTTCCCGAAAGGAATAACGTAATCTTCGTCCGGTTCTATCGTTTTCGCATTTTCTGTCCCATCTATTTTTGACCAGTAAAGACCTTTATGTTCCAGCATTACCACAGGATTTGGGTCATAAAAAGCAGCTTTCATCAAACCTTTCAAATCTGCTCCTGTTGATGGATAAGCGATTTTGACACCTTTGATATTCGTCAAAACACTTTCAACGGAACTTGAATGATATGGCCCGCCGCTTCCGTAAGCACCAATCGGAACACGGAGAATCATTGATACCGGCCATTTTCCATTAGACAAATAATAGCTTCTGGAAACTTCAGTAAACAATTGATTCAAACCTGGCCAAATGTAATCTGCGAACTGAACTTCGACAATCGGTTTCAAACCAACGGCGCTCATTCCGACGGTTGAACCGACAATAAAAGCTTCCTGAATTGGTGTGTTGAAAACACGCTTCTCTCCAAATTGTGCGGCCAAAGTAATCGCTTCACGGAAAACGCCACCTAATCTCAAGCCGACATCTTGACCGTACAATAAGGCTTCCGGATGTTTTTGCATTAATTCTCTAATGGCGAACAAAGCACAATCTACCATCACCGTCGGGATTTTTCCGCTTGGAGAACGTTCTCCTTTTTCTTCGGTTATAGGTGTTGGTGCAAAATCGTGTTTGTATGTATCTTCCGGTTTTGGGTCTTCTGCCAGAACAGCATTTTCAAAATCAGTTCTAACTGATTCCTGAACTTCCTTTTCAATCCATTCAATTTCAGAATCTTCTATGCTGAATTCTGAAAGTTTGTTTTTTAATTTGATTAATGGGTCATTCTTCGCACATTCTTCCAAATCATCTCGGTACCATTCCTTTCTAACACCGGAAGTATGATGATTGAGCAACGGAACTTTGGCGTGAATCAGCATTGGACGTCTTTCTTCACGAATGATTTTGATGCATTCTTTGACGGTTTCGTAGGATTTGATAAAATCTGTTCCGTCTATAGTTCTGGTTTCGATACCGTTGAAACCTCGCATATATTCTGTAATATCCTGTGCTCGGATTTCTTTGGCGTTGGCAGAAATATCCCACTCATTATCCTGAACCAGATATAAAATTGGCAATTGTTTGAGGGCAGCCATCTGGAATGCTTCAGAAACTTCGCCTTCAGTACAGCTTGCATCGCCGAGCGAGCATACCACAATTGGTTTTTCGTCAAGATTTTCAGCAATTCCTGTTTCTTCTTTATATTTCATTCCCATTGCAATTCCCGTTGTTGGAATGGCCTGCATTCCTGTTCCGGAGCTTTGGTGGATCATTTTCGGGAAATCATCTCTTCGCAAACTTGGATGAGAATAATAGGTTCTTCCGCCGGAAAATGGGTCATCTTTTTTGGCTAAAAGCTGAAGCATCAATTCATAAGGTGTCAATCCGATACCTAATAAAATTGAATCATCTCTATAATAAGGACTCACGAAATCCTGTGGCAACAACTGCATTCCCAAAGCGAGCTGAATTGCTTCGTGTCCGCGGGAAGTAGCGTGAACGTACTTGGAAGTGATCTTTTTTTCCTGTTCGAACAAATCGCTCATCGTTTTGGCCGTAAACATCAAACGATAAGCAGATTTCAGTAAATCAGTCAGGCTAATTTCTTTGTTTAAAAAATGTTTTTCAGTGATTTGCATATTTAAACATTTGACATTCAATCTGTTATTCTCAGTTTGGATAGATTGAATGTGATTTATTCAAAAATACACTTTTTCATGAAACTAACAAATGTTAGTTAGTTTTATTTATGTTTATAATGACTATCAATATTCTGTTTATGACAATTTATCAAGAATGACAGATGTTGCTAATAGGTGAAGCGCGCCCCGACCTGAGTGAAGCTCTTTTTCTTTTTGCAAAAAAGAAAAAAGCGGGAACGGAGGGCGGATAAAGGCGCCCAAATTAAAATAAATACTGAAATATTATCATACTTATAAAATAAAAATTTAAATTTTGTAGTTTTGAAGATTAAACGATATAAATGAAAATTAAAATACTTTTTGGAATTGCATTTTGGACACTTTTACTTTTAGGCGCCTGTAACCGCGACGATATTACATTTGAGTCGCCAAGTCAGCTTCTGCGTTTTTCTACCGACACCGTTTTTTGTGATACGGTTTATAACCAGATGCGTTCGGAAACCTATGCCGTAAAGGTTTATAATAATGAAGATAAAGATGTCCTGATTCCGAAAATTGCGCTTGAAGGTGGAAATTCTTCACTTTATAGAATTAATGTTGATGGAAAAACCGGAACAAGTTTTCAAAATGTGGCTTTGAGAAAAAAAGACAGTCTCTATGTTTTCGTAGAAATCGCGCCTGTAGCCAATGCTCCGGAAGCGATTGCCGAAGACAAGGTGGTTTTCAACACTCCGGCTGGAGAACAGAAAGTGACACTTTTCTCAGTCGTACAGGATGCTGAGTATTTCATCCAAACGGGCGAAAATCCAGTGACAATAAATGATAACACAACCTGGACTAAAGACAAAGTAAAAGTAATCTTTGGAAACCTGAATGTTGCTGAAGGTAAAACTTTGACAATGGAAAAAGGGACTAAAGTCTATTTCCGGAAAAACAGCGGAATGAATTTTATGAAAAATTCCGGACTAACCGTTAATGGTGCTTTGGGTGATGAGGTGATTTTCCGTGGTGACCGAAGTGATACTAAATACGACACGCTTCCTGCCAACTGGAACGGCATCAAAATGGAAGAAGGCTCACTTCTGAAAATGAATTATGCCAGGGTTTTTGGCGGTAATGTTGGATTACAGCTAAAAAAGAATGATGCAACAATCAACAATTCTATTTTCCATACCTTTCAGAATGTTGGCATTTATGCGATCCATTCTACGCAATTTACGGCAAACAATGTGGTCATGAATAATTGCGGCGAAGCTGATCTTGCAATTGCAAGCGGCGGAACTTACAATCTTAATTACTGTACGCTTGCCAATTATTGGAACCTTAATCCTTCTATGTCAGCTGTAGGGATTTTTGCAACCAATGGCTGGGAAAATGAAAAAGGTGAAATAGAAGTAGCAGACCCTACTCTTAATGTTAATAATTCGATCATTTATGGAGATGTTCCTGATATGATTACTTTTACTAAAGTTGGAAATAGTGGTAATTTCAATGCTACATTTAAAAATTCGTTATTAAAATTCACTTCTAATTCCGGCTTAAATCCTGATAATTCGAACATCAAAAATGAAGACCCGAAATTCCAGAATTATTTCACTCAGAAAATGAACCTGAGAGTGAAATCTGATTCTAAAGCTAAGGATAATGGAACTGCAGATTATAACAATATCACTGTAAAAGATATTGTAGGAACTTCAAGACCATTAAACAAACCAAGCATTGGTGCTTATCAATTTAAATAATGGAAATCACATCGCTACAAAAACAGGTCGATGAATGGATAAAAGCCATTGGCGTCCGCTATTTCAATGAACTGACGAATATGGCAATGCTGACTGAAGAAGTAGGCGAAGTTGCCAGAATCATTGCCAGAAGATATGGCGAACAATCTGAAAAAGAATCCGATAAATCCAAAGATTTGGGAGAAGAATTGGCCGACGTTCTTTTTGTGACGCTTTGCTTAGCCAATCAAACCGGAACAGATTTGCAATCAGCCTTCGACAAAAAAATGAAAATCAAAACTGATAGGGACAAAGACCGACATCAGAATAATGAAAAATTAAAATAGTGAGAAGTAAAATGTTATAAGTCAGAAGTTTTTTTTAATATCCGTTAAACAACCTATTACTATGCATTGATATAAAAATCAATTACTTACAACAGACACTTCGACAAGCTCAGTGTGACATCTCTAATACTAAACGCTTGATTTCTAGCGATGTCAAGCTGAGCCTGTCGAAGCTTTAGGTTAATAAACGAAAAATGAATAATTTTTTACTGGCCGCTTACATCTTATTTTTCACATCGCACAAAATTATGATTATAAAAAAGTCTGAACTTATAGACGGAAAAAATATCCAAATCACCGGTTCGAAAAGTATTTCGAACCGTCTTTTGATTTTAGGGAAATTGTTTGGGAACATTGATATGCTCAATCTTTCCAATTCTCAGGACACAACTTTGCTAAAAAAAGCTTTGGAATCTGATTCAGAAACCATTGACATTCATCACGCCGGAACTGCAATGCGATTTCTGACTTCTTACTACTCTATTTTTGAAGGCAGAAAAACAATTTTGACAGGTTCTGACCGAATGAAAAACCGTCCCATCAAACCTTTGGTAGATGCGCTTCAGTCGCTTGGTGCGGACATCACTTATCTTGAAAAAGAAGGTTTTCCGCCATTGCAAATCATCGGAAAGAAGATTGAAAACAATTTGGTTAGAATCTCAGCCAGTGTTTCCAGCCAGTTTTTGACTTCCTTAATTTTAATCGGAGGAAAATTGGATAACGGATTGACTTTCGAACTGGACGGCGAAATTACGTCAAGACCTTACCTCGAAATGACTTTGAAAATCCTGAACGAAATCGGAATCAAATCTCATTTTGCAGAAAACAGAATCGAAATCGTTTCGCATAAAAACCACATCAGAACAGAACATTACGAAGTAGAAAGTGACTGGTCATCAGCGTCTTACTTTTATTCTTTGTGCGCCATCGGCAGAAAATCAATCACTTTGAAAAGTTATCATACTTTGTCTTTGCAAGGCGACAGCGTGATTAAGGAAATCTACTTGAAATATTTCGGCATAAACACGGTTTCGGATTATGCAGAAAACTCGATTTCACTTTTGCCGGAGCCTGCTTTCGAATATCCGGAATTGATAACGCTCGATATGAACGATTGTCCGGACATCGCGCAAACGCTTTGTGTAACAGCAGCTGCTCTTAAAATTCCTTTCGTGATTACAGGACTTCATACTCTGAAAGTGAAAGAAACCGACCGATTGGTTGCACTTCAAAATGAATTGTTGAAAATCGGAGCAAAAACGCATATTACAGTAGATAAAATCGAATCTTGCGAGTTTATTGAACCTGAAGAAAATATTTCTATTGCGACCTACAACGACCACAGAATGGCGATGGCTTTTGCGCCGTTTGCTTTGGTTAAGGAATTGAATATCGAAAACGAAGATGTTGTGGAGAAATCTTATCCTGAGTTTTGGGAGGATTTTAAATCCGTAACTCAAGAAACTGAATAATATGTCAAAAGTTATCATCATCACAGGCGCTTCATCCGGAATCGGATTTGCCTTGGCAGAATATTTCGGAAAGAAAGGAAACAAAGTTTACGGTTTGAGCAGAAAAGTCGTAAGCTCTGATTATTTTGTTTCGATTCCGACAGATATTACCGAAAAAGAACAAATCGACAGTGCGATTTCTGAAATCCTGAAAACAGAAACCAGAATCGATGTTCTAATTAATAATGCCGGAATGGGAATGGTTGGCGCAGTTGAGGATTCAACTAAGGAAGATATAACGAAGTTATTCAATCTTAATCTGATTGGCTCAGTCCAAATGATGACGGCTGTTCTTCCAAAAATGCGTGAACAAAAATCCGGAAAAATCATCAATGTTTCCAGTATCGGTTCCGAAATGGGATTGCCGTTCCGAGGGTTTTATTCGGCTTCCAAATCGGCTTTAGACAAAGTAACAGAAGCAATTCGTTACGAAGTTTATCCCTGGAACATCAAAGTTTGCTCGCTTCATTTAGGCGACATTAAAACGAATATTGCGGAAAATCGTGTCAAAACCAATGTTTCTGAACCTTACAAAAAAGTCTATGAAAAAGTTTATTCTGTGATGAATGCTCACGTGGACGAAGGAACAGAGCCTTTGGAAGTTGCGGTTTACGTTGATAAACTTCTTCAGAAATCAAAATGGAAAGCACATTATTATTTCGGAAAATTCGGACAGAAAATTGGCGTTCCTTTGAAATGGATTCTTCCGCAGAATACTTATGAAAATCTGATGAAGAAGTATAATAAAATGGACTAACTTCGGTTTTATTTATAAAGTATAAAAATCTTCGACTCCGCTCAGACTGACATCGTTTAAAATGAACTTTCTTGTTACTGACATCTTTGAAATGAAAACAGTTAGTATTAGAGATGTCACACTGAGCGGAGTCGAAGTGCTTCCCACAAGATGAAACAATATTTTGTTTACATATTGAAATGTTCGGATAACTCTTACTATACAGGAGTTACAAGCAACTTGGAATCTAGGTTTATTAAACATCAATCAGGACATTACCCCGAAAGTTACACTCATAATAGAAGACCAGTTCAATTGGTTTTTTATACTGAATTTAATGAAATCGACCAAGTTATTGCTTTCGAAAAACAGGTAAAAGGTTGGAGTAGAAAGAAAAAAGAAGCAATCATTAATGACAATTGGGAAAAATTAAAAGAATTGTCTATATGTCAAAATCATAGTCATTCAGATAATATCGACAAAAGCTTCGACTCCGCTCAGCCTGACAACTCAAAAAACTCACTCTCAAATTAGATGTAAAATCAAATTGTATCGAATTCTACTCATATTAGCTTTTCTAATTTCTTTTTTCTCCAACGCGCAGAAAAAAGAATATTGGCTCATCGACAAAGAAACCAACGCCAAAAAAATCGTTTCTGATTCTGCCAAAGCAGTTAAATTTCTGGATTCATTAGCTGAAAATTCTTACTTTTTCACAGAACTGAAAGGTGTCAAAAAAATAGAAAACCGGACAGAAATCTATTACGACAAAGGCCCAAATTTCAACGAAGCCAATGTAAAATTTTCAGATTCTTTAATGACAGATTTGAAGTTTCAGAAGAATGAGATTTACACTAAGAATTTAGACTCACTCAAGAAAAATATTAATCAAAAATACCGTGACAAAGGTTTTGCCTTCAACCGTGTGAAAACCAAATTCCAGAAAATGGAAAACGGAATTCCTTCGGTTAAAATCTCGGTTGTTCCAGCTTCTCAAAGAAAAATTGACGGCATTGTCTTCAAAGGTTACACGCGTTTACCGAAACAATTTGTTAAAAACCTCAACAAGCAATATCTTGGCAAAAACTATGATGATAAGAACTTGGTTTCTATGAATCAATCTCTACAAAATCATCAGTTTGTGTCGTTGGAAAAACCGCCTCAGACATTATTTACCAAAGATTCTACACAGGTTTTTCTCTTTACTCAGAAACGAAAAACGAACACTTTCGACGGAATGATTGGTTTCGGAAATGATAAAACCGAGAAATTCACAATCAACGGAACGCTGAATGTCCAGATGAAAAATATGTTCAACAGCTTCGAAAGCATCGGCATTTATTGGCAACGAAATCCCGACAAAGGTCAGACTTTTGATTTACAGACGGACATCCCGTACACGTTTGGGAGCAACGTTGGTCTGAATGTGAATGTCAATATTTTCCGCCAGGATTCCACCTTTGCGAATGTCAAATTTTTGCCAGCCATTTATTATCATCTTTCGCCAAAACAAAAACTCGGTCTCAAAGGGACTTTCGAATCTTCTGCGATTCTGGATTCGCTTTACACCAGCGGTCGAGACTACAGCAAAAAAGGAATTGGCGTTTATTATCAATATCAGGAAGGAAGTAACATTCCACTGTTCATCAACAATAGCAACATCCGTCTGGAAGCCGATTTCCTGAAAACAACCTACGATGACACTCAGGAAAAACTCGACCAAATTCGGTATTTTCTTTTTGCAGAACACAACTTCAATTTGTCCGGAAATCATTTCCTCAACATAAAAGGAGAATCCGCTTTGCTAAGTTCCAAAAACGAATTATCAATCAACGAACTTTTTCGGTTTGGAGGCTGGAACTCGCTTCGGGGTTTCAATGAACAAAGTCTCGTCAGCGATTTTTACGCTTTTGCCGGTGCAGAATATCGTTATCTCGTGAACGACCAAGCCTTCTTCGATTTGTTTGCACAATATGGACAAATGTCCAACAAAGCCCTCGGAATCACGCCAAAACTCTATAGTTTAGGTTTGGGTTTCAACTTTTTCCTTCCTGTCGGTCTGATGAGTTTCCAGATCTCCAATGGAAATGAGTTTGGAAATCCCTTTAAATTCAACGAAATAAAAATCCATTGGGGAATTCTCAGCAGATTTTAATCAATGATAAGCGATAAATGATAGTTGATAAAAATTCATTTTTCATTTATAATTAATTTGGAGCTATTTCCCGCTATCCGCTATATCTTTTTTGTTTTACGACGTTTAATCATAAATAGAAATTGAGAAAACTAACAAAAAAGGATGTCGCTACTATCGGGGCTAAGCGTTTGTAATCCAAACATCATTTCTCTGAATATTAATTATTTATCAAATAGATTACGAGATTTTCAAATTCAATAAAAATAACTTAATTTTGCAAAGAAAGTAAAGATGTCTATTCATAACAAAATTGTAGAGACAGCCATCACTTTCGATGACGTGCTTCTAGTCCCTTCTTATTCAGAAGTTTTACCTAATCAGGTTTCCCTTAAATCAAGACTTACAGACAAGATTTCGCTTAATGTTCCAATTGTTTCCGCCGCGATGGATACAGTTACGGAAGCAGATTTGGCAATTGCTTTAGCGAGAGTTGGTGGTTTGGGTTTCATCCATAAAAATATGACCATCGAAGAACAGGCAGCGCAGGTGAACAGCGTGAAACGTTCCGAAAACGGAATGATTGCCGACCCAGTCACATTGTCAAAAGACCATACTTTAGCAGAAGCTAAAGCGCTGATGGCCAATTATAAAATTTCCGGTCTTCCTGTAGTCGATAAAAATAATTACCTCATCGGAATCATTACCAATCGAGATGTGAAATACCAGGAAAATCTGGATATCAAAGTGGAGGAAATAATGACCAAAGAAAACCTAATCACTTCTGATAAAAACACGAATCTCGAAAAGGCAAAAGAAATTTTGCTAAAAAACAGAATTGAAAAACTTCCAATCGTTGACAAGAAAAACAAACTGGTTGGCTTAATCACAATCAAAGACATTGATAATCAATTAGAATATCCGAATGCGAACAAAGACAAAAACGGCAGACTAATAGTTGGCGCGGGTGTTGGCGTTGGAGAAGATACAATTGAAAGAATCACAGCGTTGGTAAAAGCTGGTGTTGACATTGTTGCCATCGATTCGGCGCACGGCCATTCGAAAGGTGTTTTGGATAAAATCTCTGAAATCAGAAAAACTTTCCCGGATTTGGATATTGTTGGTGGAAATATCGTAACAGCGGATGCTGCAAAAGATTTGATAAAAGCTGGTGCTAATGTTCTGAAAGTTGGTGTTGGACCAGGTTCTATCTGTACAACGAGAGTTGTTGCCGGAGTTGGAGTTCCTCAATTATCAGCAATCTACAACGTTTACGAATTTGCAAGAAAGAAAAATGTAGCTGTTATTGCGGATGGCGGAATCAAATTATCCGGTGATATTGTGAAAGCTATTGCGAGTGGTGCTGGTGCGGTAATGTTAGGCTCACTTTTAGCCGGAACAGATGAAGCGCCTGGAGAAGAAATTATTTTCCAGGGAAGAAAATTCAAATCTTATCAGGGAATGGGTTCTCTTTCAGCTATGAAACGTGGCGGAAAAGAGCGTTATTTCCAGAGTGAAGCTAAGAAATTTGTTCCGGAAGGCATCGAAGGAAGAGTTCCTCACAAAGGAAAACTGGAAGATGTGATTTTCCAACTGACTGGTGGTTTGCGTGCAGGAATGGGCTACTGTGGTGCAAAAGATATCGAAGCATTACAAAAAGATTCGAAACTGGTAATGATTACCGGAAGCGGATTGAAAGAATCGCATCCACACGATGTGATCATTACACAAGAGGCTCCGAATTATTCATTGTAATTAAAAAAGCATTAATAAAAAAAAGGCTGCAAATTAATTTTTGCAGCCTTTTTCTATTTAAATCTAGAAAATTACTTCTTGATTACTTTTGTAGATTCTTTAGAACCATCTGTATAGTTAATGTTTACGATGTAAGCACCTTTTTCAAGATTCTGAACATTGATAGTTGTTTCAGCAGCAGTTTTAACAACTTTTCCAGCTGCATCATAAATAGAAACCAATTCTACTTTCTTATCAGATTTTACATTAATAATTTCAGTAGCAGGGTTTGGATATACTGTTAAAGAAGATTTTTTAGCTACGTCGGAAACAGCCATTAAAGTTGCGACTGCACTAGTTTTAATATTATCAAATCCTGAAGTATTAGCGTTGATTGCTACAAGATCAACTTCTGTTGGGAACCAACCTGGCGATTTTTCAAAAGGTCCATATTGAGTTCCGTTGATCTCTACAGTCATTTCTCCAGTACCCATAACGTCATAGGTAAACTTAACTTTATACCAAGTATTAGCTGTAACTGTCAATGGTAATTGTATACCAGACCCATCATTATCGAAATCGTCCTGATCTGCCAAAAACACACCATTCGCAGGACTCATATATAAATCCGCTATAGTGTAATAGCCTGCGTCAACATCATAAAATTGAATTTCAGAAAAAGTACTTCCTGTATAAACATCAAATTCAGCTACAAAAATACCATTATTAGTTGATCTTGAAGACCACTTTGTATCATTATATATGAATACACCATCGGCATTATTGCTTGCAGTACTTGCAAATTGAAATGATTTACCATAACTTGTAGTTACGTTAGCAACTTTTGCCACAGCATTTGTGCCTCCATCTCTTTGCCACCCTCCTTGGGTTCCAAGATTTCCAACATTGTATGTTTCAAAATTATCACTCCATAAACTTTGAGAATAAGCTGAAAATGCCATTACAGCTGTTAAAGAAAAAGATAAAATTCTTTTCATAATAATTAAATTTTAAAATTAAGGATGTCAAAGTTATTAATTTTTATTTAAAAAATCTAAACATCTATTTAATTTTTAGCTGTGAAATCTGATTTTAATTGTTCAATCTATTAAAAAGCGAATTTTACGATTATATGTCTGAAAAAATAATTATCATAAAAATATAATTTAATATAAACATTTCATACTTTTGCACTTTATTCTGGTAATGAAGAAAAATAGTATTTTCTCACTCTTATTTTTATTCTTTTTTATTTTTGGAATACTTTCTTTTACATCTGAAAAGAAGGTAATAGCAGTTGTTTTTAATAAAGAAATGACAAAAAAAGACCTATTGAGTCTTCAAAAAAATCTTAAGGAAAAAAACATTATTTTGGTATTCAACAAAATGAAATTCACTAAAAAAAAATTGAGTTACATAGATTTCACAGTTGATTTTGGGGATGGATTTTCCGGAAGCTCAAAGTCAATAATTAAAAAAAATAAAGAAATTGGCTTTGTTCGGGATTACAACGAAAACGCAGATCCACCATTTTTGGTTGGTGATTTAAAATAAACAAAAGCTTCCATTTGGAAGCTTTTATTGTAATTATGATCTTTTTTATTTTTTAATGAATTTGAACTCGTGAATAGCAGAATCCTTCGTTTTCACTCTAAGAATATAAGTTCCCGTAGATAAAGAAGACACATTTGCTCGCTCTTTAAACTCTTGCGATTTCACAACTTGTCCAGCCGTGTTATAAATTTCAATAGTCTCGGGAAACTCTATACCCGAAATACTTATGAAGTCAGAAACTGGATTAGGAAAAACCTGTATTTTAGAACTTTTCCCATTTAAAACATTAAGAAAACTGGTATGAACATCACCAGTCATTGTCGAGTTTGATGAAGTGAGATTTCCGCCACAAGCACCATTTGTAATTGCTGTATTTTCTACCCAAGTTCCAAAATTATTAGCAGGAGGATTTGAAGCATTATTGTTACCTGTGGAGTTGTGATATATGAGATAAGGATTAGTAAAAGTTCCATTACCTTCGTCGGCAAGAATCTCCCAACGGCTTAAGCTATTGTTCCACTGAATTTTTAATTCACACGTTCCCAGTCCTCCACAATTTTGATCGCCGGTAACTGGCGTAGTTATATAAATATTTTTATTATTCCCATCTACACTGGTTTTATTGAAAGTATAAACCTGATCTTCGAATAGATTGTAACAACCTTTAAACGTAATGGTCTGGCCAAAAGCTGAGCTTCCGAATGCCAGAACTATTAAATATACCGATTTCATAATCCATTAGAATTGAGATGGAAATATCCCCTGCAAAGCAATTATGCATTTTAAGGTGACGAACGGCGGTCTGTTCTCGTGTGCCTGACTTCCTCCTGATGGATTAATCATGGTTGATTTCATTGTGGTATTGGCTGTCGCGTCGGAATATTCTTTGTCTAAAATTTTTGTATCTGCCGGAAGTGTATTTGTAGGCGTATTTTGATTCCCGTCTGATGTAACTGCATTTACGGTATGCGAATGTGCAGGCATTTGGGTTATTTGCAACGTCACAGATTCTGAACCACCAATTTGTCCCATCGTATAATTAGTAGGACCTCCGGGAGCTTGACCTTCGTGAACCAGCACCCTGCCTCTCATGTCCGGCAGAGCAAACGTAGTCGTTCCATTTCCCCCATATGTTGTACCAAGCAACGCAAAAAGGGCTTGATTTTGTGAAATTGGCAACAATTGTCCATTACAAGCTGCCCAATTTTTTGGAACAAAATTATATGGTACAAATGCTATCTGACCTAAGAAAGGCTCGGTGGCTTGTGCTTTTGCGATTGATGGAGATGCCATCATCGTCATCATAATTAATGATAATGTAAAGTTTTTCATAATAATTGATTTGTTTTACTAAATTTAATCAAATATTATGATATAAATAAGAAAAAAAGAATAAAATTAACACAGAATTATTATAGATCATTCCTGTTATTTAGATCATCATTAAATTTTCTAATTCTGTAATCCGTTAATGAGTTTCCTTTCGTAATTTTTTCTTTAGAATATAGTCTGAATTCATTCTCAGTTTTTTCCAAAAGATAATCATAAGGTCCAACCGAAGAAATTAGTTTAATCAGAACTGGTGAAATTTCCAGGACAATAAATAATCCCATAATGAAACTTGCTGCCAATGCAATAATTGCCGAATTTTTTCCTAATTCATCCAAAGCCTGTAATCTCGCAGCAAATCCATTGAATTTATCTTCAATTCCTTCCGTAGATTTTCTTTCTGTTTCCAGATTAGTATAAACTTTTGAAATTTCGGTGTCCAAATATTGCAGTCTCGGCTGCATTTGCTTTTGGTAGTTTTCCAGGTCTGCCCGTTTCTGTTCTTTCAGTTCAGCCTTTCTTTTGGCGTTACTTCCATAGCCAACTTTTCCGCTGGTTAAGCCGGATTGTTTACCCAAAATTTCTTTTTCTAACTCAACCGAGGCTGAATCATAAGCCATCTGATAATTTTTGATCTGAGTCTGGATTTGTTTCTTCTCCAGATCAAATGGTCCGGATTGTTGCAGGATTCTTCCGCTCATTTCTGCCTGTAGCTGTTTTTTATTCCTTTGAATAATCGTATTTAATTGTTTATTCACTTCCTTCTCAAAGATCTTTAGTTCCAGAGGTTTTGAAATAATGATTCCAAGAAAAGTCGCTAAAATCAGTCGCGGAATGGTCATCAGGATCTGATTCCACCAAGTGCCTGTTTTTTTGATTGAAGAAACAATATATCGGTCTAAGTTAAAAATCATCAATCCCCAAAGTATTCCAAATCCTACTGATGCCCAAAGATTATCAAAAACCGTAAACATTGCATAGCCTGCAGACAATGTCGCAAAAATGGCAGTGAATAAAACAATTCCTCCGATTCCGGCAAAC
>JAEXJU010000048.1 GCA_023448955.1 Bacteroidota bacterium | reverse complement strand
TCTTTGCTTCCATCAGTAGAACCACCGTCTATAATAACAAATTCAAATTGTTTCCAAGTTTGTGAAATGACACTTTTAATGGTTTCTTCCAGACCATTTTTATTGTTGTAAGCTATGGTAATAACTGATATTTTCATTACAATTTAATTTTAATACTCTGAAAAGGTTTTTCTACAAAAATATAGGTTACCTGTGAAATGGCAGATGAAAAAAGAAAAGTGACCACAAAAAATAGTATAAAATTTATAGTGGGAGACTTATTATATATAATGTTCCATCCCAACTTTTCTAACCAGAATAAAACAATAAAATGGACAATATATAGACTATAACTAATTTTTCCAATCCATTGGATGAAATGATTATCCAGCAAAAAGATTTTTTTCCGGCTCATAAATATTGCTATGCAAAAGAAAAAGAATGAAGCTATCATATAGTCCTCCAGATATATTTTTTCTGGGAAAATTAAAAATGTTATTGGCAGTATTGAAAGCAGCAGATAAGTCCTATAGTTTAACTGCTCGTGGGATTCTTTTTTTATCACAATGTAGTACAAAATAATGCCCAATGCAAAAATTGGCAATTGTGCCGGAAAGAATAATGAACTGTAAGTCTTGTCCAGTGCTAGAATGTTTTGTGCAGTAATTATTGCGATACCTCTTATTATAAATGAAAACACTAAAAATAATATAGCTTGGTTTAAGTTTTTAATGCAAGAGTAAATCAACGGGATAAACGCATAAAAAGTCATTTCTACAGCGATAGACCAGCCGCCTGGAATAAAACGGTTATAGATGTCTGGAAAAAAACCGTGGATAAAAAATAAGTTGGTAAAAATATCTAAAAGCGGCGGTTTCCCGGAATTGAGAAAGCTCATTACGGTATAATATAAAATGGCAATATAATACATAGGCGCAATTCTCAGAAATCTCTTGAGATAGAAACCTTTTATGAGATTTTTTTGAGGAAGATTTCTTTTTTTATCCAATGTCAGAAATATTGTAAAAGCACTAACAATAAAAAATAACCAGACACCAATATATCCTTTAGTTGCGAGTAAGATAAAAAAATTACTTGGTGCAGCATAGTAACACGCTGAAACGGTATGTACCATTATGACGCCCAAAATAGCCCAGCCACGCAGAGAATCTATAAAATTGAGCCGAATCATATCACAGATTTTAGTTTTATCTCAAAATTATTAATTAGCTGCCATATTTTTTCTGCCGCATCATCTTTAAAAGGTTTGATGCTGCAGAATTCCTCGTAGGATTTTTCGTCCTGCCAGAGTGTTTCGATTTTTTTTGCCAGTAGTTCTGGCTGTTCAGGATCATAAAATAGGACAGCATCTTGGTTGATAATGTCTAATTCGGGATTATTATCACTTCCCCAGTAGATAGGAATACAACCAGAAACAACAGCCTCAAACAGCTTTTCTGTAACGTAGCCATCCGAATTACTGTTTTCCGGACAGATATTGAATTTGAAGTTTTTTAGAAAGTCTATTTTGTTGTCATTGTATTTACTTTGAAGCTCATCTGTATTTTGTAGAAAACTTCCTGCACAAGTCACATTATTCACAGAGTTAAGGAGTTCAATGATGTTTTTTCTGATGCCGTTTTTATCGTGACGTGAAATATTGGCACAGAATCTTTTTCGATTTTCAGAGAGCCTGAATCCAGCATCATTATATTTTCCTATCAGATTTTTGATAGTATCAAGGTCTGCATTGGCCGGAATAATGTATAAAATCCAAAGCGGTAGTCTTAGATAATTTTCTTGATCTAAATAGTCAAATCCTAACGCCAAATCATAACCTTTGATGTAGGTTTTATTGTGCTGATTATGGGACGTAAAACTTTCGCTAAAAATATTTTCTCCAGTAAAAAATATTTTAGGAGAGCTTGTAAAAAACCTTGTCAATGGATGTCCATAAACTGAAAAAAAATTAATTGTTTTTTTATTAGGATTGATATTTCTGTGTTCAATAAACTGTGTAAACCAGCAGTCTTCGGACTTTTGCAAAGCCCAGAAATTATAGTAACGAACTGTTGCGTTTCTAAACTTATGATGGTTTTTTCTGAACTGTTTATAAACGTTCATTACGCTTTTAAATTTTTCTTTAACACCCATAAAACATAGATGTATTAGATCAATTTCAAGTCGCTTTGCATCATTTCTTTCACAAGACCTGCAAGATCATATTTAGGCTCCCAGCCAAGTTTTGTTTTAGATTTTGTGGGATCGCCAATTAACAAATCTACTTCTGTGGGCCTATAATATTGAGGGTCAATTTTCACGACTATTTTTCCTATTTCCAATTGATAATCAGGATGGTTGCATTTTGCGACTTTTGCAACTTCATTTTCATTTTCCCCTTCAAATGTTAGTTCTATACCGGCTTCCGCAAAAGCCATTCTTACAAAATCTCTGACATAAGTCGTTTTTCCGGTTGCAATCACATAGTCTTCAGCTACATCCTGCTGAAGAATTCTCCACATCGCTTCTACATAATCCTTGGCGTGTCCCCAGTCTCTTTGTGCATTCAGATTTCCCAGATATAAAACTTCCTGTTTTCCTTTGGCGATGGCTGCCGTTGCCATTGTGATTTTTCTGGTAACAAAGGTTTCTCCTCGCCTTGGAGATTCGTGGTTAAAAAGAATACCGTTACAAGCATACATATCATAAGCTTCACGATAATTTTTCGTAATCCAGAAACCATAAATTTTGGCTACACCATAAGGTGAACGTGGATAAAAAGGTGAATTCTCATCATAAAAACCAGCCGCATTTTTATTTTCTTCCAAACCGCCGTATAGTTCTGACGTCGAAGCCTGATAGATTCTTGTTTTCTTTTCCAAACCAAGAATACGCACAGCTTCCAGAATTCTTAATGTTCCGATACCGTCTACATTGGCAACGTATTCCGGTGAATCGAAAGATACCTTCACGTGGGACATTGCACCAAGATTATAGATCTCATCCGGCTGAACTTCCTGAATGATTCTGATGATATTGGTAGAGTCTGTCAGATCTCCATAATGCAGTTTGAAATTGACATGATTTTCGTGCTGATCTACATAAAGATGATCAATTCTTTGGGTATTGAAAGAAGATGCTCTTCTTTTGATGCCGTGTACTTTATAGCCTTTTTCCAAAAGCAATTCTGCCAGATAAGAACCATCTTGTCCTGTAACGCCAGTTATTAATGCTGTTTTCATCTAATTGTTTTTAAATTTTTTTTCATAAACATCTTTTATTCCTTCTTCTAAACTGATTTTAGCCTTCCAGCCCATCGCATTGATTTTGGAAACATCCATCAGTTTTCTTGGTGTGCCATCTGGTTTAGAAGTGTCCCAAACGAGATTACCTTCATAGCCTACGATTTTCTTTACCAATAGTGCAAGATCTTTGATGCTGATATCTTCCCCTATTCCAACATTCACATGTCCGAAATCATCATAGTTTTGCATAAGGAAAATACAAGCTTCGGCCAAATCATCGGAATGTAAAAATTCTCTCAACGGCGTTCCTGTTCCCCAAACCACAACTTCAGGATGATTTTGTTCTTTCGCTTCGTGGAATTTTCTCAATAAAGCCGGTAGAACATGAGAATTGTTCAGATCATAATTATCATTCGGGCCATACATATTGGTAGGCATTGCCGAAATAAAATTAGAATTATATTGACTCCTGTAAGCATCGCACATTTTAATTCCTGCAATTTTAGCAATAGCATAAGGTTCATTGGTAGGTTCCAAAGTTCCCGTAAGAAGCGAATCTTCTTTTAAAGGTTGAGGCGCCATTTTAGGGTAGATGCAGCTGGAGCCTAAGAATAATAGTTTTTTGACGTCATTCGTATGAGCCTGATGGATCACATTGTTCTGAATCATCATATTATCGTAAAGAAACTCTGCTCGGTAAGTATTATTAGCCTGTATTCCTCCCACTTTTGCGGCCGCAAGAAAAACGTATTCAGGTTTTTCATCTGCAAAAAAATCTGCGGTTTGCTGGTAGTTTCGCAAGTCCAACTCGCTAGATGTTTTGGTAACGAGGTTTGTGAAGCCTTGTTTTTCGAGAGCTCTCAGAATGGCACTGCCTACCAATCCTCGGTGTCCGGCTACATATATTTTGGCGTTTTTGTCCATCATCTTTTTATTTTATAGTATATCTTTTTCAGGATAGATTTTATGTTGTTAGGTTCTGTTTTATCTACTCTTCTGCTGGCTTTTACAATTTGATTGGCATATCGCCCTTCGCTTTCTTCGTCTGCAATGGTAATGTTTGCAGATTTTTCGTAATATCTGGCAATAACTGATAAAATAGTTTGATCATACCTGTGAGAAGCCAAGGTTTTATCCTGTTCATTTTTTTCAAAAGCCAAGGGATCTGTAACCAAATCTGGTCTGTAAATCATCACATCCAGCCAATCCTTGATGAATTTGTAAGTCTCTGGTGTTTTTTTCAGGATGATAAATCCCGCCCAAAGTTTGTTTTTTTCTAGCCATTCATCATCATTATCAAACAGATTTCGGAATTGCTCTATTACAGATTTTTTAGTCCAATATTTTAATTTCGGACTGTCTGTAAGGTTTGGGTTATAGGTTTTCCAGCCATAATTTTTATCATCTCTGTATTGAAAGAGCAGAGCATCTGTTTTTTTTAGTTTATCCAGCTCGGCTTTCCATCCAGATGCATTTTGCAATTCGCTGCCGCAATCTACATAAACCAAAATATCACCATCTTGTAATTTGGAAAGACTATCCAAAAT
>JAEXJU010000027.1 GCA_023448955.1 Bacteroidota bacterium | reverse complement strand
ACAAGCTCAGTGTGACGACTCTAATACCAAAGCGATGACTAGCTGAGCTTGTCGAAGCTTTAGGTTAATAAACAGATAATCAAAAAAATATCTCGTTTTGATATTAAACAAATCGAACTAACCTTTTTATTTCAAATTTTAAAAAAAAACGCTTCCGAATTGGAAACGTTTTTTTATTTAAATCTTTATTTGATAAAGCCTCTGCTTCTGAGCAATGGTTTAATATCAGCTTTATGCCCTGTAAAGGCTTCAAAAGCTTTGTTCAGATCTACACTGTTACCCACAGAAAGAATATATTTTCTGAATCGGTCACCGTTTTCTCTTGTCAAACCACCGTTGGCTTTAATCCATTCCCAGGCATCGGAATCCAGCGTTTCTGACCAAAGATATGCGTAGTAACCCGCTGAATAACCACCTCCCCAGATATGCGCAAAATATGGTGTGTGGTATCTTGGCGGAACCTGCGGAACTAATAATCCGTATTTGTTCAGCGCTTCTTTTTCAAAATCCAGAACAGGAATTAATTGTTTTTCATCAGTCACCGTGTGCCAGCTCATATCCAGAGTTGCAGCAGCTACCAATTCGGTGGTCGCATAACCTTGGTTAAAATTAGCAGCCTTTTTGATTTTATCAATCAAAGCCTGAGGCATCGGCTGTTTGGTTTGATAATGTAATGCGTAATTTTTAAGAATCTCCGGCTCCAGTGCAAAATGTTCATTGATCTGTGAAGGAAATTCCACAAAATCCCTCGGCGTATTGGTCCCGGAAATAGAAACGTACTTCTGATCTGCAAAAAGACCGTGAAGTGTGTGCCCGAATTCGTGGAACATTGTTTCTACATCATCATAAGATATCAGAGATGGTTTTCCGGCAGCGGGTTTCTGATAGTTAAATACGTTGACAATTACCGGTTTCTGTCCGAGAAGATGGGATTGTGGTACAAAATTGTTCATCCACGCTCCACCGCTTTTATTACTTCTGGTATAGAAATCGAGATAATAAAGTGCAAGTGACTTTCCGTCTCTGTCAAACACTTCGTAAGCTACCACATCGGGATGATACACCGGAAGATCTTTTCTCACTTTAAAAGTGATGCCATAGAACTTTTCTGCTGCATAAAAAACACCCTTTTCAAGAACTGTAGTTACTTCAAAGTAAGGTTTGATTTCATTTTCGTCCAAGTCATATTTGGCTTTTCTGACTTGTTCTGAATAAAAATTCCAGTCCCAGGCATGAACACCAAAGCCACCTTTCTGGGCATCAATCACTTCCTGAATTTCTTTAGTTTCGCGGTATGCCGTTTCTACAGCAGGCTTTGCTAATTGTGCCAGAAGTCCCATTGCGGCTTCCGGTGTTTTTGCCATCTGATCCTGCAGGCTCCATTCCGCAAAATTCTTTTTACCAAACAACTGTGCTTTCTGCAATCTTAGTTTAGCTAATTTCTCAATCGTTTCACGCGTATCATTCGCATCGCCTTTCTCAGCTCTTGTCCAGGAAGCTCTGAAGAGTTTTTCTCTTGTTTCCCTGTTCTTAAGGTTTTGTAACAATGGTTGCTGAGTGGTGTTTTGCAGCGCCAAAAGATATTTTCCTTTCTGCCCGGCCTGTTCCGCATCTGTTGCTGCAGCAGCCAATTCATCAGCAGACAATCCATCCAGTTCTTTAACATCAGAAATCAGAACTGCGCCTTTTTTTCTTGCTTCCAAAAGTTTATTGCTGAATTGAGTAGACAATGTGGCCAGCTGTTGATTGATTTCTTTTAATTTTTCTTTATTCTCAGCAGAAAGATTGGCTCCGGCTAATTCAAAATTCTGGATGTAATACTCCACCAGTCTTTTGCTTTCCGCATCCAGTTGATCTGTTTTTATGGCTTTTATTCTTTTGTAAAGCTTTTCATCAAGATTAATCTTATCAGAATGCGCAGCAAAAACAGGTGCATACTCCTCCTCTACTTTTTGCAGATAATCTTTAGTATTGGATCCTGTGAGATTATAAAAAAGTATTGTAGCTCTTCCTAAAACTTCACCGCTGTTTTCCAACGCCAAAACTGTATTGTCGAAAGTAGGAGCAGCCGGATTATTGATAATTTTATCGATGTTAGCCAACTGCTCCTTCAAACCATAATCGAAGGCCGGCTTGAAATGTTCATCTTTGATTTTATCAAATTCCGGTGCCTGATATTGCAGCGGACTTTTTCTGAGGAAAGGATTATTTTTCATAGATTGTTGAGTGGTTGCAGATTGTTTTTTCTGCTGTGCGGATGTCATCGTAGTTACAGAATTGAATGCAATAAATACGATTAGCAAAGACATTTTTATGTTCTTCATTGATACAAAATTTGAGGACTAAAAATAAGGAAAAGTGATGAAATAGTATCAATGAAGTTATTCATTTATCTTCATCCTCATCACCACTCCAATGATTTTCTTCAAAAGAAATACTGTCCAGAGCCAGTAATTCTGCTTCACGCTCCAGAGATTCCCTCAGTGTAAAGGTTATCATTTCTTTATCTTTTTCTTTGGCTAGACGCCTTGTCATCGCTTTATCAATCAACATAAACCGTTTTCCCATTCTGCGTGCCGTATATTTTCTCATCCCGTTTTCCTGAAGGATATCAACGGCCATATCCACAGCAGTTCCCAAAGTCTCACGATAGATATTATTGACATTCTTATTCAGGAAATCATAAGCATCCAAACGGTTTTTGGCTCTGACAAATATTTTCAGATCCGGATAATTTTCTTTACAATAATCTACCAGAAATTTATTTTTTTCGATATCGTCAAGACAAAGCACCAGCAATTCCGCTTCTTCGATTCCTGCTGCTCTCAGTAGAGCAGGTTTGGTGGCATCGCCATAATAAACATTAAAACCGTTAGATCTCAACAAAGCTACTCTGTCCGGATCATTATCCAAAACTGTTGACCGAATTCCATTGGCTTTCAGAAGACGGCCGACTGTACTCCCAAAAAATCCGAAACCCACTATGATAATTTTTCTTTGCTTAATAATCCCAAGCTCTGCATTCTCTTCGTTCTTCTGTGTGATAAAACGATCGTCAAGAATTTTTTCTTTAAATATTAAAAGCAGTGGTGAAATGCACATTGTAATAGCAACAATGGCCATCAGCTCTGAGTTAGCTTGATAATCAATAAGATATAAACTTGCTGCAAAATTAACGAGAACAAATGCAAATTCCCCAACCTGAGATAATGCAAAAGCCAGGAAAAAACTTTGCTCATAATTCATTTTATAATATTTCCCGATTCCAAAAAGAACAACCGCTTTGATAGCCAAAACAATAAATGCAGCCGAGAAAATAAAGAACGGTTTTTCTGCAATGATATTAAAGTTGATTGTAGCGCCTACACTAACAAAGAAAACCGCCAGCAACAATCCTTTAAATGGATCGATGTCGCTTTCCAACTCGTGGCGAAACTCACTGTTGGCCAACATTACACCAGCAATAAAAGCACCTAAAGCCGGACTCAGACCCACAGAGATCATCAGTTCCGAAACTCCTATTACTAAAAATAATGAAGCAGCAGTCAGCAACTCATTTAAGCCAGACTTCGACACAAATCTCAGAAAAGGAATAAAAATATAGCGCCCTAATAGTATTAACATCAAAACTCCAAAAATAACTGTGAAAGGTTGCATCCAATCAGGTACATATTGCAGAAGAATTTCCTGATGTTCTGCCTGTTTAACTGCGCTTTCGGATCTGGATAAAAATGGAAGCAGTGCCAGAATCGGAATAACAGCAATATCCTGAAATAATAAGATTGAAAACGATGATTCTCCGCTTACCGTTCTGAAAAGATTCTTTTCTTTTAAAGTCTGTAAAACAATCGCTGTAGATGACATTGCAAAACAGAGCGATATGATCAGTGATTTTTTTAATCCAAATCCTGCTACATAAAACACAAAGAAAATCCCTAAAATACTGAGAAGCATCTGACTAAGTCCTAACCCGAGAATTCTTTTTCTGATCTGCCAAAGTTTATGAGGCTCCAGTTCCAGTCCTACCAAAAACAGAAGCATCACAACGCCCAATTCCGAAGCGTGCATAATATCTTCAGCATCCCTACCTGTAAGTTGAAGACAAAACGGACCAATCAGAATCCCACCGAGAATATAGCCAATCACAGAACTCAATCCCAGCTTCTTCCCGAGCGGAACCATAACAATGGCAGCACCAAGGAAAATCAGGATGGTCATTGCGATGGAATTCTGCATCTATTTCAATTTTAAAGTTTCTGATAATTCCTGACATTGGAACTCCAGTTCCTCTTCCGATAGGTTGTCGGCATTATAAATCACGTGTATTTTCTTTAGCTCAATACTGTTCACATCCAGAGAAACTCTGAGCCCTGACAGTAACTCTGCGATAGTTGTTTTAAATTTTCCGTCCGGGGCATAATTCACTTCTCTTCCGCCAACACTGGTTACTATCAGAGCATCTTTTCCGGAAAGGATATTAAGGCCGGTTTCGGAAATCCACCGCATATCAAAAACCTCATCTATCCAGAGTTTCAATAAAGGAGGCAAACCAAACCAGATGATCGGAAAATGGAAAATAATCCTGTCATACTGTACAATCCGCTTTCGTTCCCGGAACGGCTGAATATGAAAATCGGGATAATCTTCATAAAGGTCTCGGAGTGTCACATTATCCATAGCTTCGTAACATTCCAGCAATCTTACGTTGGTGGTAGAATGTTCGAAATATGGATGCGCAAAAAGAACCAGTGTTTTTTTCAAGAATCTCGATTTTCGTAAAAATAGTGATTTTTTCCTTTGAAATCAAGATTCAGACCATTACGAAATTGAGAATAATTTTGTGGATGAGGATTATTTTGGGATATTTGAAAATATTTTACAAATCAAAAAAACTAATAATGGACAAATACTTTAAATTTAAATATGATGATTTATTTAATCCTACACTAAAAGCAATCAAAAATCTTGGTAATTCGGGTTCAGTTTCTGAAATTGAAGATGAAATCATAAAAATTCTTAATCTACAAGAGGAAGCAATTAATGAGATTCATCGAGAGAGTACAACAAAACTAACATACAGACTCGCTTGGGCAAGAAATTATTTAAAACGTTTTGGATTGTTGGAAAATTCTTCGAGAGGAGTTTGGGCTTTAACTGAAGAAGGTAAAAATACAAATGAAGTAAATAAAGAAAAAGTAAAAAAATTTGTAGTAAAAAAAGATAAGGAGGAAAGACTAGAAAAAACAGATAAGAATTTAGAAAAAAACACACCAAATATTGATGATAAACCCGCAGAAATTGAAGAGTTTACCTGGCAAGATAAATTGCTTGAATCTATAAGAAATATTGAACCTGCTCAATTTGAACGCCTTTGCCAAAGACTATTGAGAGAACTTGGATTTACAAATGTTGAGGTTACTGGAAAATCAAATGATGGAGGAATTGATGGAAAAGGAATACTAAAAATTGGACAAGTACTTTCATTCCATGTTGTCTTTCAATCAAAAAGATATCAAGGTACTGTCTCGCCATCTGTAATAAGAGATTTTAGAGGAGCTATGGACGGCAGAGCAGAGAAGGGATTAATAATGACAACAGGAAGTTTTAGTAAAGAAGCAAAAAAAGAAGCAAGAAGAGATGGTGCTAAACAAATTGATTTAATTGATGGTAATGAATTCGCCGAAAAACTTAAAGAATTAAGATTAGGAGTAAATGTTGAATTAGTAGAAGAAGTCAAAGTCAAAAATGATTGGTTTAAAAATCTATAAATTAAACCCGGACAAAAAATCCGGGTTTTATTATCTCTTTTTCGAAGCTAAAAGCAAAAAAGCTACTTGCCATTAGCTATTTTACCATCCGCCAGAAGCGCCGCCGCCGCCAAAACTTCCACCACCGCCGAAACCGCCAAAGC
>JAEXJU010000173.1 GCA_023448955.1 Bacteroidota bacterium | reverse complement strand
GTTTTGGGGTGTCGGCTAACGTTTCGGGGCTTTGCGTTCGGGCGGGATTACAAAGCACTTCCGTTGATAAATTTACAAAAGTTTTTTAAATGACCAAATGTTGATATTTGCACTTCAGCCCCGCCTGACGCAAAACCCTTGTTAGCTGTTCGGGCTTTTTTGTTAAGGATATTCAAATCCAAATTCAAATTTTTCTAATCTGTCATTCCATAATTTATAACTCGCAAAATACTTAGGCATATTATTATGTTCTAAAATTTTCGACTTACTATCTTTCGGTTGTTCAATTACATAATAAAGTTCAATATAATTTTTTGTACTGTCAATTGGTACATAACAATTTCCAAGTTTTTCAATAATTTGTTTTTTTGTCAAGCCCAATTTTATCCCCTTTTCTGTTTGAAAAGTTTCAATATTTAGCTTTTTAAATCCATAACTTGCTTTATCTGATTTCTCAACTTTAATAATTGAAATTTGGTTTTTACTATCTCCAGGATGTTGTGTTAATGTTAGAGTTTCGTCTTCAAGTTTAGAATAAAATCGATAACGGTCTAATTTGTCAATTGTATTTTCTGAACCAACAATTTTTGTAGCACTTTCCGAATTTCTTAAAATTATTCCAGAAAGCGATGCGTCAGGTTCACTAAAAATGCAATTTGATTTTTTTAATTTTTCTATAGCTTCATACTTTAATCTTTCTGCTTTGTCTGGTTCGGGAACAAGTTCAATTCTTTCATTTTCGCCCGTAGTTTGTTTTTGCAATTGATTGCAGTTAGTCAACAATGTTAATGTCAAAATTAAAATTAAGATATTTTTCATTTTTCCTGTTTTGACGGTTCGTTTTAGCCTGACTGCTAACGTTTCAGGGCTTTGCGAAGTGGCGGAAATCGAAGACGAAAGTTTCGATTTAGACGACACGTAGCAAAAGCCAATTCTTATTTGCTAATTTAAACAAAAAAGCCAATAAAATTGGCTTTTGCGGATTACGAAGTACAAAACTTTCAATTATCACTTAACCCGCCATTTTGCAAAACCCTTGTTGTACGACGTATTATTTGCAGTTTTTGTTAATTTCGTCATAGGCTTTTGATTCTCCAAGTTCTCCAGCTTTTGATAAATCAGAGCAACCATCAGATTTCTTCCCTAATTTGATATTTGCTAAACCACGGTAGAAATATGAGTTAGCTCTTTTTGATAGATTTAGTGAGTTAGTCATTGCTTTTACTGATTCATCATAATTCCCCAAATAATATTCAAGTTCTCCTTTTGTATCCCAAATATAATCAGTGTTTTTCTCTAATGACAATGCTCTTTCAACTAATGGTTTTGCGCTTTTAAAATCTTTCAATAATATTAGATTATAAGCTTTATTATTCAAGAGTGTTCCTAAACTGTTTTCCTTAAAGCTATTTTTGCCATAATTATCTATTAAATAATCAAAATCAGAATTTGCACCATAATAGTCTTTTAATTCTGTTTTTGCCATTGCTCTCATAAAATACAAGCTTGCAGTTTCATCTCCATTATAATTATTGATTGCCATTGTTGCGTCTGAAATTGCCTTCGCATAATTTTTTAAGTAATAGTTGCAATATGTTTTATTTGCATAGACATAAAGTATTGTTTTACTATCTGAAATTTTTCCTATTTCAATGGATTTTTCAATTGGTTGAAGAATTGTTAATATTTTTTCGTAATCTTTCGATTTGTAATATGATGCAATGTTTTGTAATTCATTACTATTATTAGAGTTTGAGTTCGAAGCTTTGTTTGAAAAAGGATTTGGAATATTTTGGTTTTTGTCTATTCCTGTTAAGAATTGTTTTGCGGGTTCAAAGTTTTTAACTTTCTTGAAAGATTTTTTTGCTTGTTTGAAATCATTTTGATAATAATAAGCCAGACCTAAAAAATAATTTGTGAAATCATTAGGATACCAAACATTTTCACAAAAATATGTCACGCTCGAATAATCCTCGTTTGACATTCTTTCTTTCAAATATTTTGACATTTCTTCTTTTAAAAATTTGATATTATCTTCTCCTGAATATCTCAAAGATTCTGCTTTGCAAATATTGTTATATGAATTTAAAAGTTCATTTTTGTATAAATACGACATTGCTTTTATTGCATAAGCTTGAGGAATATTTGCATCAGTTTTTATTATTTCATTAGAAAAGTATATTGCATTTGCATAATCGTCTTCGTTATAACTGTCGGTGGCTTTTTCAAATAAAGCTTTTAATTTTTGTGCTTTTAGTTCTGCAACTTTTACAGCTAAATTTAAAACATTTGGGTCTTTGTAAGGATTGTAAACAAAATCATCAACATATTGAGCCGACGAAGTTTTATATCTTTCTCTTGTAGTAGAAGAATTATTATTTCCTGAATTGGCTTGTAAGCCCATTTGAAAACCTCTATTGTAACCATCTTGATAACTATTTAGGTCTTCTCCGATAGCAGGAATGGGAGCGATAGGAGCAATTGGTTCTATACAACCAACTCCTTTATCGTGACAATAACCTTTTTTATACCCGTCATTAAATCCATTATTGTATTTTGATTGTCCAAAAACAAAATTTGAAATAATAAGAAATGTAATAAGTAAAAGTTTGTTCATAGTTAAATATTTTTAAGGTAATTTTTTAAAGCAACTGGGTAGAAACTAATTGAGTCATTATCAAAAGAATATTTTATTAACTTTACTTTATACTCTTCTTGTCTAGTGATTTCATCATTTGTGAAATTTTTCTTCGTAAGAATTACTTCTTCAATTTCAGATAATTCCTGTGCAATTATAGAATTGAAATTCTCAATTTCGCTTAATTTTAGCTCAACCTCGTTAGGAATGAAAATTCCATCTTTGAAATCTTTAGATTTGTCTAAAAGCATTTCGATAAATTGTTTTGTCTGGTTCATTTGTGATAATATGTCGTACAACATCCAAATATACGCATTGCGCCAAAACGAAATATATAAAGTTGCGCCAATCTTTTCTTGAAATTTTGTAATTTATTGATTGTGATATTTTTATATTTTATTAATTTTGGCTTTACGCAACTCACAAATATTAAATGATGGAAAAAAATTATTCAGAAAGGTTTAAAACCCTACTCACGATGCAGAGATATTCTGAGAATAGTATCAGAAATTATATTTCAAATCTAAATTATTTTCTTAAAATTTCATCTAAATTTAAGCCTGAAGATATCACTCAAAAACAGCTGGAAGATTTTATTATTTGGCTGGTAGAAAAGAAGAAAATTGGGCAGTCATACCAAAAAGCAATGATTGCAACCATTACTAAATTCTATAAAGAGATATTTCAGCGCAATATCAACCTGAAGCATCTCTATCCAAAAAGAAAAGAAAACAAACTCCCTAAGTTTCTTACAAAAGAAGAAGTGAAGAAAATACTGGATGCCACAGAAAACCTGAAACATAAAGCAATACTTACAACCATTTATTCCTGCGGGTTAAGACTGAACGAAGTGCTGGAACTTAAAATGGGCGACATCAAAACGCAAGAGAATTTACTACTCATCCGTCAGGCAAAAGGCAAAAAAGATAGAATAGTGATGCTTTCTCCTGTGCTATTGGAGCTTCTCAGAAGTTATTATAAAACCTATAAACCTGTAAATTATCTATTTGAAGGGCAGGAGGGTCAGAGATATTCAGAACGCAGTGTGCAGCAGATTCTGAAAAATGCTCTTGAGAAAGCCAATGTCATTTCGCCGGCATCTGTTCATACGCTTCGTCATTCTTATGCTACGCATCTTTTGGAAAATGGAACAGACATCAGAATCATCAAAGAACTCTTGGGGCATAATCATATCAAAACTACAGAAATCTATACGCATATTACAGATGTAAGCAGGGCAAAGGTCAAAAGTCCTCTCGACTATCTGTAAATGTTCAGATCCGTAAGGCACAATTTTATAGGACTTCTATACGTTTTCTTCGGGGTAAGTTCCATATAACACCGTTACAAGTCCGATACAAGTCCGATATTTTATCGGATTTGTATCCCTCTAATGTCGGAGATTTATCTTTATTTGTTCGAACTTTAGGTATGGAAGCCTTACAGATAACATCAACTAAAAACACAATAAAAATGGCAAGACTTAAAAAGAATGGTAATCTCAGCGGTGCTGTTGGGAACATCGTATTTGTAAACGATGGAGATAGAGTATATGTACGTTCTAAACCGGGTAATGTGAAGCAAACAAAAAGCACCAGGAACGCTTCAAACACATTTGGCTGGGTAAGTAAACAGGAAAAACAGTTCAGGCTTCTTTTGCAGAGTAAGATCAGGTTTATACCCGGGCAATACTTTGCTGCCAGGCATATGGCAAGGCTGGGGAAAACAGTCATCCGTGAAGAGAGCAGTTCCGGACAAGCCATCGCCGGATTTCAGGATCCGACAGCGCTCATAGGATTTGAATTCAACCCCAAACTGGAGTGGGAAAGATGCATCAATTTTTTTCCCGACTTCACAATAGATAATAGTCAGAGTTTTACGGTATCCATTCCGGCTTTGAGTTGGGGCAAAGAAATAAAACCACCTACATCTGCTGATGAGGCAACCATAAACATCCACGCCATTCATACCGATTTGAATCAGAACTCAGTAGCTTTAGATGTATGTTCTTCTCTGTCTGTATCTATAAAAGAAACGGAAATAATACCATCACAGAAATGGACATTCAGCATCCCGGAAAAAACAAAATGGCTTCTGGTTATTGCTATAATAAACTTTGATTCTGCCAAAAAACAATTGGAAAAATCAGAAAAAACAGCCGGAACTTATCTGTGGACAAAGAGAATAGAAAATTAAAATGCCGCTCTCTACTAAAGCTATCTATTAAAATATGGTAATTTTATTAGTTTAAAACTTTAAGAGGCTGTTTATATTTGTAATTTATTTTTAACAGTAAGAAAATTAAGGTAATTTAGCTTTAAT
This sequence comes from Bacteroidota bacterium, assembly GCA_023448955.1. Lineage (GTDB taxonomy): Bacteria > Bacteroidota > Bacteroidia > Flavobacteriales > Weeksellaceae > Epilithonimonas. The sequence goes on along the minus strand of JAEXJU010000173.1, from coordinate 2,820 downwards.
TTCTTAATGAAAATCAATTGATTGATTTCTGAATTATAATTGACTTAATTCACTGAAATCCTTAATGTTAAAGTAGAAAACGAACAAAGTTTATTTTGATTTAGAAAATTAAGAGAAAGCAATAAAATTTTTTTTAAATAAAATTTAGAAAGGCTCTAATACTAATTAACAAAATCTTTATCTGATGTGTCAATTAATTTCTTTATCTTGGTAAAGCTATAAAAATGAGGTGATTTTTAATATCATTCATCTTTTATAAATCGTCAATCATCAATCATCATTTATAAATATGTCGGTACAGCCATACTCATTATTTTCGGATTTCGATATCTATCTTTTCCGCTCCGGGAAACATACCAGACTGTACGAAAAATTCGGTTCTCATAAAGTGGAGGTCGATGGAGTTTCCGGTGTATATTTTGCCGTTTGGGCACCGAATGCAACGGAGGTTTCCGTTATAGGGAATTTCAATAGGTGGAATGCTTTTTCACATCCATTGGCTGGCCGTTGGGATCAGTCCGGCATTTGGGAAGGTTTTATCCCGGGATTGGATTTTGGTGAGGTTTACAAATATGGCATCCGCACAACTGACGGACTTCTGCTGGAAAAAGCAGATCCTTTTGGCCTTTGCTTTGAAAACGCATTACAGGCTGGTTCCACAGTTTGCACCACCTGGTACGAATGGCAGGATAAAGAATGGATGGAAAAACGCTGGCGCTACAACAGTTTAGAATCGCCGATTTCGGTTTACGAGATGCATCTCGGTTCCTGGATGCGCGATCCTGCAAACACAGAAAGATTCCTGAGTTATGGAGAGATCGCAGACCGCTTAGTTCCTTACCTGAAGGCCATGAATTTTACCCACGTAGAGTTTATGCCTGTCATGGAATATCCTTATGACCCGAGCTGGGGTTATCAGATCACCGGATTTTTTGCCGCGACATCTAGATTTGGCGGGCCACAGGAATTAATGTATTTGATTTCGGAACTTCATAAAAACAATATTGGTGTATTTCTGGATTGGGTACCTTCCCATTTTCCGGGAGATGCAAACGGACTTCACCGTTTCGACGGTTCTTTTTTATATGAGCACGAAGATCCGAGAAAAGGCTTTCACCCCGACTGGAAATCCTATATTTTTAATTATGGAAGACCGGAAGTTAAATCATTCCTGATCTCAAATGCCATCTTCTGGCTAGATCGTTATCATGCCGATGGATTGCGTGTGGATGCGGTCACATCAATGCTGCATCTTGATTATTCCAGAAACGATGGAGAATGGGAACCGAATATTTACGGTGGCAACGTGAATCTGGAAGCCAAGAAGTTTTTGCAGGATTTCAATACGGCAGTTTATAAAGAATTTCCGGATGTTCAGACTATTGCGGAAGAAAGTTCCGATTTCCCAAAATTAACCAAACCTGTTCATGAGGATGGTGTCGGTTTCGGAATGAAATGGATGATGGGCTGGATGCACGATACACTGGATTATTTCAAAGAAGATCCAATTAAAAGAAGATACCATCATAATAAGATAACGTTTACCAGCACCTATATGTATAATGAGAATTATATGATGCCGCTCTCTCACGATGAGGTGGTGCACGGGAAGAGCAGTCTGATTTACAAAATGCCGGGCGACGAGTGGCAGAAGTTTGCGAACCTGCGTGCGATGTACGTCTATATGTTTACGAATCCGGGAACAAAACTCTTGTTTATGGGTGACGAGTTTGCACAAACCACGGAATGGAATTTCAAAACTTCACTGGACTGGCATCTGTTGCAATATCCTGTCCACAAGAATCTGCAAGAATTTGTAAAAGATTTGAATCTGCTATATAAAACACATCCTTCTTTATATGAACTTCAATTCTCGCCTTATGGTTATGAATGGATTGATGGTGATGACAGGGATAATTCTATTTTTGTTTACCTGAGGAAAAGCAAACACGATAAAGAAGTCCTGATGACCATTCTGAATCTCACACCAAGAAGTTTTGATTACAGAATCGGGGTAGATGACAATACGGACTGGAAAGTTATTGTCAATTCCGATGACCACAAATATGGTGGGAGTGGAGTAGATGCCATAATTTCCCAACAGTTGGAAGAAGGCTGGAATAATCGTAAAAACTCCATCATTCTCAGATTGCCGCCACTATCAGGCTTGGTTCTGAAACAAAGTAAAAAAATCAAGAAAACAAAAATTTCAGAATTTCTGAAACGTAAAAAATAACAAGAAATCAGGATATAAAATCTTTCATAAATATTATTAACAAACAGATTTTACATCATTTAAATATTATGATTCTCATATGACTCGCCATTATTGGCAAACGCAAAAACCATTAAGATATAGCGATTCCGTATGACCATTAAAAAACAATCAACATCTACATATGAAAATATTTCACCTTTCTATGGAATGTTATCCTGTTGCAAAAGTCGGAGGTCTGGCAGATGTGGTAGGAGCTTTGCCAAAATATCAGAATAAAATGGGACTGGACGCCAAAGTTGTGATGCCTTGGTATAACAAACCATTTTTCTACAACCACGATTTCGAGATTGTCTTCGATGGTTTTATACATCAGTCTTTTCATATGTATCAGGTCCAGGTTTATAAGGAAAAAAGCAATATTCTGGGATTTGAACTCTATCTGGTGAAGATCCCGGGATTGCTGGACAGGGAAAATGTTTATGGCTATTGGGACGAGAGTCAGCAGTTTATCGCTTTTCAGCACGGTGTTTTGCATTGGCTGAGTGCAATGCAGATTCGTCCGGATGTTTTACATTGTCATGATTACCACACCGGCCTTGTTC
>JAEXJU010000164.1 GCA_023448955.1 Bacteroidota bacterium | reverse complement strand
CTTTAAATGTGTACTTTAAGTTTTATCCGTTAATCGAAAATGGAAGATTGAATCTAGACCTTATGGGAATATCGTGAATTGCTGCAGGCTTCCATTTCTTTTTCTTTACGGTGTTTTTAATGGCTTCTAAAATCATTTCGTCAAATTCTTTTAGACCTGAGCTCTTTATAATCTTGACGTCATCTAATTCCCCTGCTTCGTTGATGCTAAAACTTGTCTGGACTTTCAGGGGTGCTTTTCCTTGTGTAATCTTGAAATTAGATAAATCTATTCTTTTAACTACATCATCACGAAATTTCGAAATGTCAAAATCAGATTTTTTAATAAAATCAGAAACGTTGTAACCATTTTTATAATTATCAAAAAGATCCTCTACATAAATTGGAATTCTTGCAATTGTTGCTTTGGATTGTCCATCTATTCTTGCCGGAATCCATTTGTCTATATATCTAAACACATTTTTAGCCAGTTCATAAGAGCATTTATTCTCTGTAGTGCTCTTGTTTTCTAAAATCTCTGCAGTATTATCGGTTTTTATTAGAACGTAAGCCATTAAAAATTCTTTATTATTTTCACAAGGTTTCATTTCTTTTTCAGTTAATATATCGTGAAAATCCTTGTAGAAATCCTTAAAGCCACCAATGTAACAATGTTGATCATTAGGAAAAAAAGGATATTGATGCTCTTGACCTTTTATACTGAAAAGGAAAAATAAAAAATAAAATGATAATAGATTTTTCATTATGTTTTCGGTTTATTCTCCGTGATCTGCGTGTTCTGATGAAAAGTTGATTTCGATAATTCGGTTGGAGCTGACGGGAACGCCGTCCTTCATTGCTGGTTTCCATTTTTTCTTGATGCGCTTCATCGCAAAAGTCATATCCTGGCGGAACTCTTCGTCATTTTTCACCTTTGGATAAATCTGGAGCTCGCTTGGCTTTCCATTTTCATCAATGGTTATGATGAACGAAAATTTTCCATTAACTGCATAGGCGGTAATGTCAAAATAACCGTGCACCATTTTCATAAATTCATTTCGAAAGGCGTTTTCACCGCCTGGAAATTCAGCTTGTCGGTTTTGTTGTGAAGTTTCGGTCTGTAGTTTCGTCTGGGCAGTAAATCGAGAGCTTAAGAACAGTGAGAAAATGAGAAAAAGATATTTCGTCATTAGTTTTAGTTTGAGTTGGTTATTATTGCAAATATAATTATTAGGATTCGGAATATTATTAAGAATCTTTCCCGGTGTAGAAATTATAATCCTTGATGACAATATTGATAAATTGTCTCTCCGTGTAGTCTCTCGGGTCTATTTCCAGTTTCAGGATGTCTTTGATTTTATTTGAGAGTCGGGTGATGATTTGCCGGTCGTCCGCTTTCAAAGCTTTATGGAAATTTTCCTTGATGATTCTTACATCGTTATCACTCAGCAAAATTACTTGCGGAAAGGTTGGTACATAATCTTCCTTCAGATTTTCCAGAATCGTATGCGAGATATTGATATTGTTTTTAAGGGAAATAACGGCCGTTCCTGTTGCAATATCGCCTAATCGCTGATGGTTTTTAGAAACCACCATTGTGATAATCGCAACGATGCCTGAATTGGTATAGATATCGACCAATCGCAGAATCCAGCGCATCAGGTAATCACCAAAGCTCGCCTGGTAACCATCTATTTTCACCACTTTGATTTTCATCAGCTTTTTCCCGAAAGTTTGGCCTTCCATAAGGCTTTCCAGAACCAAGGTGTAAACATAGATTGGAAAAGTAATAATGAAAATAAGTGCGCCGATGGACCAGCCATCCATTCCTTTGATAAAGTCATTGTAATCCATCACGTTACGAAGGATCCAAAACAGGATGAAAATAAAAACCCCTTTGATAAGCCAGTCAATAAAGAATGCCAGAATTCTTTCGCCCACGCCTGCAAGCGTAAAATTAACATTCACATTTTGCGAAGTATTAATGGCGATTGGATTCATATTTTTACTATTTTAGCGTTATGAGAGAAGTGGCTTTTATAAAGCAAAATAAAGCAAAATGGTTGTAAATTGAGCAGGTTATCTACGGAAAAATGAAAAAAAATCCGGATGACCTTTCGTCTCTTTACATCAATCTGATTAATGATCTCTCATTTTCCCAGACTTATTATCCAAAAAGCAAAACCACGGTTTATCTTAATTTTCTTTCAGCACAGATTTTCCAGAAAATCTACAAAACAAAAAGAATTGAGGAAAACCGGATCAAGCATTTTTTCTTGACGGAAGTTCCTCTCACGGTTTATCAATACAGGCGATATCTTTACTATGCGTTTATATTCTTTATTTTGTTTGTTAGCATTGGTGTGATTTCATCGATTTATGATAAGGATTTCGCCACCTTAATTTTAGGAGAAGGTTATGTGAATCAAACGCTAGAAAATATCAAAAAAGGCGATCCCACTGCGATTTACGGAACTGGTGCGAATTGGGCGACATCGATAATGATTATTGTCAATAATCTCGTAGTGGGCGCAAAGCTTTATGTCTACGGCATTTTCGGAGGCTTAGGAACGTTGTATGCACTGATGCAGAACAGCATTATGCTGGGTGCGTTTCAGTTTTTCTTCAAAACGCAGAATGTTTTGCTGGAAAGTGCGAAAGGCATCTGGCTGCACGGCGCTTTCGAGATTTTCGGAATGGTGGTGGAAGCGATGGCTGGATTGATTTTGGGAGCATCCATTTTGTTTCCCAGAACTTTATCAAGGTTAGAATCTTTTAAGCTTGGATTCCGGAACAGTTTCAAAATCTATCTCAGCACCGTTCCGTTTACTGTTTTCGCCGGCATTATCGAAGGTTTTGTAACCAGATATGCGCAAACAATGCCATTGGTTTTGAACGGTTTAATTATCTTCGGAACCTTAGCGTTCATCGGGTTTTATTATTTTATTTATCCACATATCGTCATCAAAAAACTAAACCAAAATGCAATTAGTCAAGGAGAGAAAATTCGGTAATCTGATTAGCGACACATTTACCTTTTTCAAGGAATATGGTAAGAATTATTTTAAGAATTATTTTGTGCTGAATGGTGCATTGCTGCTGTTGTTTGTGCTGATTTTCGTGTTCGGCTACCGGGAATTTTTTATGCAGATGATGAATGCCAATGTGAATGGCGACACTTATTTTTTTCAGACCTATTTTCAGGATAATGGCGCAATGCTGATTCTCGGTGTTGTCATTTTCGGAATTTTAATTCTTGCGATGAGTATTGTGATGTACACATTTCCAGTGCTTTATATGAAACGAATTGCCGAGACAGGCGACAGCAACATCAAGCCGGATCAGATGCTGGGCGACATCAGAAAAAATATCGGTAAGTTTTTCATTTTTCTTCTGGGAATGTTGTTCATCGTGGTTCCGCTAATGTTTATTATGATGATGATCTCTTCTTTTCTGATGATTATTCTCATCGGGTTTTTCCTTTTCATCTTGCTGATGCCTGCATTTATTAATGTGGTCAATTTCACACTCTTCGATTATTTTACGGCAAATCGTGGTTTCTTCAATTCTCTTAGTTATGCAATGCGGGTTAATTTTGCCAATATGTTCGATTCTAAAAAAGCTAAGTTTTGGAAATACTGGGCGTCCACAGTCATTATGTTCATTCTGATTTACATTATTTTAATGGTATTCACGATGATTCCTTATATGATTATGGTTTTTGGATTTCTGACCGTTCCGGATATGGGAACATCACAAAATCCTGGTGAGATGTTTTCTGGGGCAATGGGAATTTTTCTTTTTGTAATCTATGGAATATCGATTTTTGTAAGTTTTATTATTATCAATGTAATGTTTGTGCAGGCAGGATTACAGTATTACGATAGCCGCGAAGACCTCCACAGAAAAGTGGATATTAATGAAATTGATACGATAGGACAAGGTGAATTTTAGGCTGATTTTCATACTTCTTTTTCTGATGTTGGGACAATTTGCTTTTTCCCAATATGATGATGTGCAGGAAGTTGTGATTCAGGATTCTGCAAAATCAGAAATATTTATCGAGTCCGATTCTTTAGTCAAGTCTGATTATTCGACAGATAATGTGCTTTATCCGAAAAAGTTTGCGCCCAATTTTAAGAGCAAGTACAAAGGCAATCAGTTCGATTACGAAATTCTGAAACCCAAGCAGTCAATTTGGGACAAAATCAAACTTAAAATCGCGGAGCTGCTTTCCAAAATCTTCAAAGACTTGGATCCGAATAAAGCGAATGCTTACACGGTCAATATTCTGAGGATTATCGGGATTGTGGTGATGGCGGTTTTGATTTTTATTCTGGTGCGCTACCTGATGTCGAAAGACGGTAATTTTCTGTTCGGAAAAAAGAATAGAAAAATCAATATCCATAGTCAGGATTTGGAAGAGAATATCCACGAAATCAATTTTCCGCAAACAATTTTACAATTGGAGAAGCAGCAGGATTACCGCTCAGCGATTCGGTATCTTTTTCTTTTTACGCTTAAAAAATTAACAGATAAAAACCTTATCAGTTGGAATCCGGAAAAAACCAACCGGGATTATCTCCGTGAGCTCAAAAACGAAAATCAGAAAGAAGATTTCCGAAAAATTGCTCACGTGTACGATTACATCTGGTATGGTGAGTTTGATACTCAGGAGAAAGAATATCAATATTATAAAACTTATTTTAACAAGCTCTGATACAAGAATTTAAGTTTAAAAACCGATGAATAAAACGTTCAAGATATACGCTGTCATTTTCATCATCATTCTGGTGGTGATGGGTATGTTTGAGATGAACAAAAAACCGATTCTGGACTGGCGCAAAAATTATGACACTGAGAAAAAAACACCGTTTGGACTTTTTATTTTCAATCAGGAATCGAATCGGTTATTCAACAATAAATTGATAAAAACGGGCATTTCGCCTTATACTTATTATCAGAAAAATAAGAAAAAGCCGCACAATATTCTTATCATCCAAAAAAAACTTGACGAGGTTTCTTGGCGATACATTATGGATGAGGTTTCCAAAGGTTCCGATGTGATGTGGCTCACCAATGAAACCACGGCCAAATTGCGAGATACGCTGGGATTCCGATTCAAAACGGTGAGTTTCAATAACAATTATTATCTGCAATTCACAGATAAAAAGCTGGGAAACCATAGATTGTTTATCGACAAACTTCCGGACAACAAGGGTTTTTCATACATCCGGAATGACATTGCTGTTTTAGGGAAAACCCTATATAAATCTGATGATAAAATGTCATCGATTAACGCAGATTTTATCAAAGTCAATTTCGGAAAAGGCCATTTTTACATTCACTCCGAGCCATTGGTTTTGACGAATTATTACCTTCTCAAATCTAAAAATCTTTATATCGAAAGCGTGTTTTCCTATTTACCAAATCGCGAAACGGTTTGGTTTTTGGAAAATGATGTGCCGCTCTCGATGTCGCCTATGCGTTTCATTCTCAGTAATCCGCCACTGAAATATGCTTGGTATTTGTTGTTGTTTGGGCTTTTGATTTTTGTACTTTTCAACGCCAAACGAAAACAGAGGATTGTCCCAATTCAGGAACCTCTGAAAAATACGTCGATAGATTTCATCAGAAGCATTGGCAATCTCTATCTTCAGGAAGGCGATTTCCACGAGATGATGGCGAAAAAAGCACAGTATTTTTTAAGTAAAATCAGGATGGATCTGCTGATTGATACTCAAAATTTGGATGAAGTATTTATTTATAAACTCCATTTGAAAACCGGAAAAAATATAGAACAAATTAAGGAAGCTGTTTCACTCATAAAAAAAGGACAAGACCCTTACGCGAGCGTGATGAAGGAGGATTTGATAAGGATGAATAAATTGTTGAATGATATTGTGAAATGATAAAAAGTGTCGCTCCTACGGAGCTTCGTTTTATGGATAAATTGATCCTACAAACATTTCGCTCCTACGGAGCTTATCCAACTCTTTACGACCTAATTATACAAATGTTGCGTTCCTACGGAGGCTATTTAAATGTAAAATATAAGAGCTCCGTAGGAGCGAAACGTTTGTAGAAATCAAATCAGCGATAAAATGTCAAAGCTCCGTAGGAGCGAAATGTTTGTAAAAAGAAATTAGTTAATCATAATAAATTACAGCTCCGTAGGAGCAACACAAAACAAAACACAAAATGGCAAACACTTACATACAAATCTACATTCAATTTGTCTTTGCTGTACAAGGAAGACAAAATTTGATCCATCCATCAAAAAGAGAGTTGTTACAAAAATATATTGCAGGAATTATTAACTGTAATCAACAAAAGCTATTATCAATTTTTGCAAATCCAGATCACATTCACATTTTGATTGGATTTAATAGTTTGAATTTAAAGATTCCCGATTTGATCAGAGACATTAAATCTAATTCTTCAAAATTCATTAACGAAGAAAATTGGTTTAATGGGAAGTTTAATTGGCAGGAAGGTTATGGTGCATTTTCATATTCCAAAAGTCAGATTGATAAGGTCATTCATTATATTAATAATCAAGAAGAACATCATAAAAAGAGAAGTTTTAAAGATGAATATCTTGAGCTTTTGAATAAATTTGAAATACCATTTGAGGAAAAATATTTGTTTGAATTTTATGAGAATTAGTGTCGCTCCTACGGAGCTTCGCACCAAACAATAATAATATATTACAAACATTCCGCTCCTACGGAGCTTCGTCAATCGTATAAAAATTAATACTACAAACATTTCGCTCCTACGGAGCTTAAGCTAAAAAAATAAATTATGGAAGAACAATACCAAGACCAAGCGCCGGAATTCCAGTCCAGGCTGGATATGAAGGAACTGCAATATAATCTGGAAAACGTCAAAAGAGAAATCGCAAAAGTGATTGTCGGTCAGGAAAATATGATTGAACATTTGCTTGTTGCGTTGTTGTCAAACGGTCACGTTTTGATAGAAGGTGTGCCCGGCGTTGCAAAAACCATTACTGCGAAATTATTGGCGAAAACCATTTCCGTGGATTTCAGCAGAATCCAGTTTACGCCGGATCTGATGCCTTCAGATATTTTGGGAACTTCAGTTTTCAATGTCAAAGAAGCGGATTTCAAATACAAAAAAGGACCGATTTTCTCGAATTTTATTTTGATTGATGAAATCAACCGTTCACCTGCCAAAACGCAATCCGCTTTGTTTGAGGTTATGGAAGAACGCCAAATCACAATGGACGGAGTGCGATATCCAATGGAAGAACCGTTCTTGGTAGTTGCTACTCAAAACCCAATTGAACACGAAGGAACTTACCGATTGCCGGAAGCGCAACTCGACCGTTTTCTATTTAAAATCGAGGTGGGTTATCCGAATCTGGAGCAGGAAATTGAAATCATTAAAAATCAACACAACAATAAGCTGGAAGACAAAACCGATTCAGTTCAAACGGTGATTTCTGGTCAGCAATTGAAACAGTATCAGCAATTGGTTAAGGATATCATTGTGGAACAAAACCTTTTGGAATACATTGCGAAAATCATTGTCAATACAAGAGAAAATCAGTTTTTATATTTAGGCGCATCGCCGAGAGCAAGCTTGGCTTTGCTGACTGCAAGTAAAGCTTTTTCAGCTATCCGAGGTCGCGATTTTGTAACGCCGGAAGATATCAAAGAAGCTTCGTTTGCAGTTTTGCGCCACAGGATTATCGTTTCCCCTGAACGTGAAATGGAAGGTCTGACAGCGGACGAAATCATCAGACAGATATTGGAAAGTATTGAAGTGCCTAGATAGAAGTTAGGTAGTAGGTTTTAGATGATAGTTTAAGAAAATAGGTTTCAGTTATGGCGCATTTTAAGGAATTGATTGTTTGGCAAAAATCGATTGATTTGGTAACGAAAATTTATAAAGTGACAGAGAAATTCCCTTCAAGCGAAATCTATGGTTTGACTTCTCAATTAAGAAGAGCGTCAGTTTCTATCCCAAGTAATATCGCGGAAGGAAATACCAGACGAAGCAAAGCCGACTATGTACAGTTTTTAAGAATAGCGAGAGCAAGTTGTAGTCAATTAGAAACGCAAATCATTATTTCCAAAAACTTAGGATTTATCGATGAAATTAACTTTAATGAACTCAGTTATAACATTATTGAAATTTCTAAAATGCTGAATGGTTTAATCAATTCCCTCAAAGACTCAAACCCTACAACCTAATACCTTGATGAAATCCTTATACCTCAATAACAAATTCTTCTTCGCCCTATTCGGCGTAGGAATATGCTATGTTTTAGCATTTTTCTTTCCGGTAATGATGTGGATGGCCAACTCGTTATTGATTTTTGTTTTAGTGCTGACGATTGTAGATGCTTTGATTTTATTTCAAAATAAAGAAGGAATCAAAGCCCAAAGAATCCTACCGGAAAAACTGTCCAACGGCGATGAGAACTCAGTAAAAGTTGATATTTGGAATAATTACAATTTTAATATCAAAACCAAAATTATTGACGAAATTCCGTTTCAGTTTCAGAAGCGTGATTTCCTCATTAAAAAAAACATAGAAAGCGGAAATAATTCATTTTTTGAATATATTCTCGAACCCAAAGAGCGTGGCGAATACAGTTTTGGAAATCTGAATATTTATATTAATTCACCGATTGGTTTGGTTTCCAGAAGATTCACCTATCAGAAAGATGCAAAGTTGCCGAGTTATCCATCGTTTATCCATCTTAGAAAATATGAGTTGATGGCGCTTCAAAACGAGTTTTTGCTAGGCGGAATCAAGAAAATCAGAAAGCTGGGACACACGATGGAATTTGAGCAAATCAGAGATTACGTTCAAGGAGACGACATTCGAAGTATCAACTGGAAGGCGACTTCAAAGTCCAGCAAATTGATGGTCAATCAGTTTCAGGATGAGAAATCGCAACGCATCATAATGCTCATCGACAAAGGGAGAACTATGAAAATGCCTTTCAACGGCTTGAGTCTGCTGGATTATTCCATCAACGCGACGATGGCATTGTCTCACATCATTCTCAAAAAAGGCGACCGCGCCGGAATGATGACTTTTGCCAAAAAAACGGAGAACAAAGTGGCATCAGACAACAAATCCGGGCAATTGAAAAAGATTTCTGAAGCACTTTATAATGTTCAAACCGATTTCTTCGAAAGTGATTTTGGAAGGCTTTATCAGGATGTGAAATTTCATTTGAATCAAAGAAGTTTGGTTTTGCTTTTTACTAATTTTGAAACGTTGGATGCGCTGAATCGTCAAATGAAATATCTGCGAGGTATCGCCAAAAATCATCTTTTGGTAGTCGTATTTTTCAAAAATTCTGAAGTTCACAAGTTGCTGAATACCAATCCCGAAAATATGCAGGAAATCTATGACGAAATCATTGCAGAGAAATTTGAATTCGAGAAAAAACTGATTATTCAGGAACTTAGAAAATACGGAATCTATAGCATTTATACACTTCCTGAGAATCTCAACATCGATGTTATCAATAAATATCTGGAGATAAAAGCAAGAGGAATTTTGTAAATTTGAACTCACTTTAATTTAAGCATTATAAAAAAGTAGAGCGTAAGGTAATAATTACCCAAACACTTCGACTCCGCTCAGTGTGACATCGCTAACATTAATCTGTCAAAGTCAGAAGTGACAGTCTGAGCGGAGTCGAAGACTTAGATAAATCATCTTTAATTAAGAATAAAAAAATGAAAATCACACTCAATAGAATCAACGAAGATTTTTTGTTCGAATGTTCCAATGAACAAGGCAACTCAATCTTACTCGACAATACTACATTGC
>JAEXJU010000146.1 GCA_023448955.1 Bacteroidota bacterium | reverse complement strand
AAAAAACAAATAGTATTATGACTACAACAGCAGAACAGCAGCAGAGATCATCAACATTGGCCTGGCCTTCATTCAAAAACAAATATGATAATTATATCAACGGACAATTTGTTGCAGCCGAATCAGGGCAATATTTTGATGTGATTTCACCTGTGACGGGTAAAGTTTTTACAAAGGCGGCACATTCCGGGAAAGAAGACCTGGAATCGGCAGTCCAAGCGGCAGAAAAAGCATTTGAAACATGGAAGCATACTTCTCCCACAGAAAGAAGCATCATCCTGAATAAAATAGCCGACAGAATGGAGGAGCATCTGGAATATATTGCAACCGTAGAAACCATAGATAACGGAAAGGCTGTTAGAGAAACTTTGGCGGCAGACATACCTTTAGCAATAGATCATTTTAGATATTTTGCTTCTGTTATCCGCGCAGACGAAGGTTCACACAATGAACTGGATAAGGATACGGTGTCATTAATTGTTCATGAGCCGCTTGGCGTCATCGCTCAGATTATCCCTTGGAATTTTCCGATTCTGATGGCCGTTTGGAAACTGGCTCCTGCATTGGCAGCAGGAAATTGCGTGGTTCTAAAGCCGGCAGAAAGCACGCCTGTATCAATATTAATACTGATGGAGATTATCGGTGACCTTATTCCTGCTGGAGTAGTCAATATCGTAAACGGTTTTGGTGCAGAACTGGGAAGAGCTTTGGTAACTAATCCGAAAGTAAGTAAAGCTGCGTTCACAGGATCTACAGCCACTGGAAGACTAGTGATGCAATATGCCACAGAAAACATTATTCCTGTAACTCTGGAATTAGGTGGCAAATCACCTAACATCTTCTTTAGCTCGGTGATGGATGCAGATGACGAATTTCTAGACAAAGCCATAGAAGGCGCCGTTCTTTTTGCGCTGAATCAGGGTGAGATCTGTACTTGCCCATCAAGACTGCTGGTTCAGGAAGATATTGCGGACGCTTTTATTGCAAGAGTTATCGAAAGAACTAAAGCGATCAAAGTTGGAAATCCATTGGATAAAACTGTTATGATGGGCGCTCAGGCATCTCAGATCCAGAAAGACAAAATTCTCTCTTATATCAAGTTAGGAAAAGAAGAAGGTGCGGAAGTTCTTACAGGTGGTGATGTAAATCATCTTGGTGAAGGATTGGAAGACGGTTATTATATCCAGCCAACCATCTTCAAAGGTCATAATAATATGAGAATTTTTCAGGAAGAAATTTTCGGACCTGTACTTGCTTTCACTACTTTTAAAGATGAGGAAGAAGCACTCAAGATTGCTAATGATACTATTTATGGATTGGGAGCCGGCGTCTGGACAAGAGATGCGCATCAGCTCTATAATATTCCAAGAAATATCCAAGCTGGAAGAGTATGGGTAAATCAATATCATTCCTATCCTGCAGGTGCACCATTCGGCGGCTACAAACAATCGGGAATCGGAAGGGAAAATCATAAAATGATGCTGGATCACTACAGACAGACTAAAAATATGCTGATTTCCTACAATAAGAATAAGTTAGGTTTTTTCTAATATAAAGTCGAACGTTAAGATTTTTAAGCCTTGAAGGTTTAACATAAAAATTATAAGCCCGACAGAAATTTTTGTCGGGTTTTGTTTAACTTTAATGTCATAGGAATTAAAGTATGTCATTCAAATATATAAATTAGGAATATTATTTCCATTTTGAATGATGGACAACTTCTTGTAGAAAAAAATGAAGAAATGAGCTAAGCTCCAGAGGAGCGACCTGTTTGTAGAAACAACATTGTCAGGAACAATTAAAGCACCGTGAGAGCGATCTGTTTAACGATATTAAATTCAAAAAAAAATGGAAACCAATAATAAAATTGCCAGATTATCTGTCACAGAAAAAGCGTTGGAAATCATCTGGGAGCTGGAAAAGAAACACGGCGCACTGATGTTTTATCAGGCCGGAGGATGTTGCGAAGGCACACAACCGCAGTGTTTCGAAAAAGGTGGTTATTTTCCAAGAATGAATGACGCTATGATTGGCACCATAAATGGGCACGAGTTCTGGATAGACCGCGATCTTTTCGAGTATTGGAAGTATTCTCACTTCACTCTGGACGTTCTGGACGGCTGGGGACCTGGCGGATTTTCTCTTGAAACGCCGTTGGGCAAAACCTTCAAAGTTCATTATAGATTGTTTACCACGGAAGAATTACAAAATCTGGAACCTGTGAAGCGAAGTGAATAGTTTGCTAAAGATTGGGAAGCCACGAAGTGGCGAAATGTTGGTAGAAAAGCCACTTTATTTCCAAAGGTGCGAAGCACCGACATCTAAAAATCCAGTGAATTGCTAACTAGCCCCGATGGGAACGGCATCCTTTTTTGTTTTATCAATTCCCGCTTCGATTAAACGACAAATGTTGTGAAAACAAAAAAGATATAGTGGACAGCGGGAATTGCTCTAAATAATGAATATTTTGTAACTGTTCGACGAAGTCTATAAGCTCCTGAAAAAATCTAAATACCTTCGGTTTTCACAAACTTCGACACAATCATCGATGCAAGAATGTTCCCTACTGAATTGAGAACGGTCGCCAACGGATCTACCAAAGTTCCGATGATGATGACCGCCGGAACCACATCGGGCGGAATTTTATAGACCGAAATCATAAGCATTTCGCCAATGTAACCGCCATTCGGGATTCCGCCAGCGACTGCGCTAACGAAAACCGTGATTCCCAGTGCTATTATAAGATTCATTGGTTCAAAAAAATTCCAGCCAAGTAACTGAAATGCAACATAAATCTTGATAATAGACGAAATGGAGGATCCATTTTTATGAATCGTGATTCCAATCGGGATCACCACATTGGCAATTGAAGCAGGAACGCCCATTTTTTTAGCAGACTCTATAGCGACTGGCATTGTTGCCAAACTACTGCAAGTGCTGATAGCTGTTGCGGTGGGTAAAAGACTTTCTTTCCAAAAGGCTTTCACTCCATTTCCTGATTTCCAAATGAAAGCGTAAAGACTGAAGAATATGATGAAATAAATAGTTCCGGTAACATAATATAAACCCAAAGGTTTGGCATAAAATCCGAAAAGTTGCGGACCAATAGTTCCGACTTGATAAGCGAAATAAGCACCCAGTCCAATCGGAGCTGCTTTCATAATAAACAATAAAAGCTGTTTCATTACTTCGTTTCCGGAAAGGATGAAGTTTTGAAATGCTTTTCCCATTTCTCCTGATTTTCTGATGGAAATCCCAACCAAAAATGAAAAGACCAACAGTGCTAGCATATTCTGTCTCGAGAACAAATGGTAGAACTCGCTGACGGTGAAGAAGCCTACAATCTGGTCATTGATGCTGGTGTTATTCTGGATAGTTTCAGATACGGTATCGCTTACGTTTTTCGGGGTTTCGGTGGGAAATAAATAAACCATTGCGATACAAAAAGTAGCGGAAATCAAAATAAAGCCAAGAAAAGTGAGGGTCATTGTTCCGATAATTTTGCCCAATTGATTCTGCTGTTCGATGCCGGAAATTGCGGAAACTATTGCAAAAAAAACAAGCGGAATAACAGTTACAAATAATAGATTAAGGAAAATATCACCAATAGGTTTCAGGTATAAGACAAAATCTGGCGTAAAAATTCCAATAAGACTTCCGATAAAAATCCCGATGAGAAGCAGAATTATGTTGCTGTAGTTTTCCCAGAAAGATGAATCCATTCCTAAGTTTTAATCAAAGATAATTAATTCTTAACCATAAAAGAAACTGAAGATTGATAAAAACTTTTGTGACTTTTGTGGTCTAACAAAAACTTTTTATTTTAACTAAAGTAATAGAATTATTCCCGAAATTTGTCTCTATGAAAACAGCAGTTCTGATTACTATTGGCGACGAAATCCTATCGGGAAATACGGTAGATACCAACTCCAATTTTATTGCAACACAACTCAAAGAAATTGGGATAAAAGTCCTTATGATTTTTACAATTCCTGATGAGGAACAAGCGATTATTTCCACTTTGGGAAAAGCTTTTGAAATGGCTGATGTAGTTTTTACCACCGGCGGATTGGGTCCAACGAAAGATGATATCACCAAAAAAGCATATGCTTCTTTTTTCGAAGACGAAATGATTTTCTCCGACGAAATCTACGCACATCTCAGAACTTACCTTGAGAAAAGAAAACGTCTCTGGATTCTGGAACATAACAAAGACCAGGCAATGGTTTTGTCCAAAGCAAAGATTTTTCTCAATTATTTTGGGACAGCGCCTTGTATGGTTATGGAGAAAAATGGAACGTATTGTTTCAGCTTGCCGGGCGTTCCATACGAAGTTAAGCCATTGGTGAAAGACCAGATCATACCTTTCCTCAAAGAAAAATTATCGCTGGATCATATCGTGACCAGAATTGTTTCTGTGGTGGATATTCCGGAAAGTATTTTGTCAGAAACCATTGAAGAATGGGAATTGGCTTTGCCAAAACATATTAGCTTGTCTTATTTGCCAGTTGGAACAAGAGTAAAATTAAGACTCACAGCTTACGGTACTGCACAAGAAGTGCTCAATCAAGAATTAGAAAATGAAATAAAAAAGCTATTTCCAATCATTGGACAAAATATCATCGCAACTCAGGAAGATAAAATCGAAAAAATCCTTGGTGAGTTACTGACGGATAAAAAACTGACAATCTCCGTTGCGGAAAGCTGTACAGGCGGCGAGTTGGCACATTTGATAACATCAGTTTCGGGAAGTTCAAAATATTTTATCGGAAGCGTGGTAACTTATGCGACCCAAAAGAAAATAGACCTTTTAAAAGTCAATCAAAATACGGTTGATGAATTTACCGTTGTAAGCGAACAAGTAGCATCAGAAATGGCGATTGGTTGTCAGGATTTATTCAAAACAGATATTTCGGTTTCCACGACAGGCGTTGCCGGTCCCGGGAAAGGTGAGGACGGAAAAGATGTGGGAACGGTTTTCTACACGATTAGAATCGGAAATGAAGAAGTCACGTCTAAATTATTTCTACCACATCTGGAAAGGCTGGATTTTATGCATTTTGTTTCTCAGAAAGTCATTCAGGATATTGTTTCGTTACTGATTAAAAAATAAAAAAAGACAGCCGAAAAAGCTGTCTTTCTAATTTTAATATCTAAAGTCAGACTTCTATTGCAGAATCTCTTTCAGGAACATTAATGTATGATTCCACGCCCTTTTTGCCATTGTTTCATTGTAATCAGGCGCTTCCGGATTGGTAAAAGTGTGTGTGGTATTAGCATAAGTAATGATTTGCCAGTCTGCTTTTCCATCATTCATTTCTTTAACCAAAGATTCATAATGCTCAGGTCGCACACTTCTGTCATTAGCAGGATGTTCCACTAAGATTTTAGTATTTATCGGGTTATTTGGTCTTTCAGCATCTTTTGCTAATCCGCCATGAATGGAAACCACACCAGCTACAGGCAGATTTCCTCTTGCAGCTTCCAGTGCGCCTGTTCCTCCAAAACAATAGCCTATAATGGCAATTTTATCAGAAGTTGCACCGGATTTTTTCAGCTCCTCCAAAGCGAGTGAAATTCTTTTTTGATACAGCTGGAAATCTTTTTTGTAAGTATTCGCAAGTTTTGCAGCATTTTCATTGCCCGCCGGGGCATTTCCTTCTCCATAGATGTCTGCAATAAAAGCAATATAACCTTGCTTCTCCAGTTCAGCTGCAGCATTTTTTGCTTCATTATCGATGCCTTTCCAGGCAGGAAGAATCAAAACTCCAGGAAGTTTTTTCCCGGCATTGGAGGTTACCATTCCAAGTAATTTTTGTTCACCGTCTTTGTAAGAAACAGATTTTAATTTTTGAGCAAGTCCGGTTTGTAAACCCAAGATCACTGCTAATAATGTCAATGTAATTTTCATAATTCTATTTATTGGATTTTATTGTCTTGATTATATTTATCAAAAATACGAATAAACTAAAAATGACCAGCTGAATTCCAACATAATGCCATCCACCCAATTCCCAACATTTCAACCCGATAAAAGTTCCGATGGCTCCGCCGGCGAAATAGGAAGTCATATAAATGGTATTGATTCGGCTGTTTGCTTTTTGGTCTAGTCTGTAAATTTGCGCCACATTGGTCACTTGAATGGATTGAACGCCAATATCAATAAAAATTACTACTAAAATAATGGATATCAAATAATTAGGGAACAAAAAAATGACCGTTGAGCCAAACAGCAACACAATGCTCGCAATCAATTGCGTTTTCCCCGCACCGCCTTTGTCAGAAGCTTTGCCAATCATCGGAGCAACCAAAGCCCCAGCAATTCCCAGCATTCCGAAAAGTCCGATGGTGTCAGAACTGTATCGGTAAGGCTTTTCTACCAGTAAAAAAGTCAATGTTGTCCAGAATGAGCAAAAAATGGAGAACGCGATTCCGCCCATCAAAGCATATAATCTTAGTTGTGGAAATCGTTTTAACTGATAAAATGAGGATGAAATTAATTTAAAATAAGAATCCTTGAACGTTGGTTGGACGCTCGGCAATTTAAAATAAACGAAAGCCAATGAGAAAATCGTAAATCCAGCCGAAATGTAATACACCATTTTCCAGTTGCTCCATTCTGAAATATAACCGCTGAAAACCCTCGCCACTAGAATCCCGACCAGAATTCCTGTGAAAATAATTCCGACATTTTTTCCTTTTTCATTACCGGATAATTCGGCTGCCATCGGTAAAATGACTTGTGCGGCAACTGCTGTTAAACCTAAGAGTAAGCTGAATAGAAAAATGAAATAGTAATTAGAAACCATTCCGATACCTGCAAGAATACAGAATAATATAGCCAGTAAAATCAGGATCAGTTTTTTACGATTGACTTTGTCGCCCAATGGAACTAAAGTCAGTAAACCAGCGCCGTAACCTACTTGTCCCAGACCGACCATAATGCCCATTTTGCTTTCTGTGACTTTGAAAGTTTCTGCAATCTGATGCAAAATCGGTTGCGCATAATAGATATTTGAAACGCAAATTCCGGCTACAACAGCCATCCCGAGAACCTGAGATTTGGAAAGTTGAGATTCTTGGCTCAATGAAATGTCGCTCATTATTTTAAAAATTCTTTCACAGGTTGGATGAATCGATCAAAAACTTCGATGTGAGGTAAATGCCCGACATTGTCCAGTTCTACCAACTTGGATCCATTTATTTTTTGTTGAGTCGCTTTGCCAAGCAGGTCGTATCTTCCCATCGATTCAGCCACTTTTTTGTCTTTCATATTGGCTTTTCCAATCGCTGTTCTGTCTCTTGTTCCGATGATTAATAATGTCGGCACATTCAGATTTTGAAATTCATAAACCACAGGTTGTGTGAAAATCATATCGGAAGTTTTAGCGTTTACGAGCGCCACTTCTGGATAATCCGGAGCTTTTGTCCATCCTGTCAAAAGGTAAACCCATTCGTCATATTCAGGTTTCCATTGGTTATCATAATAGAAAGAACTTTGATATTTTTTGGTAGATTCATAATCGGCTTTCAGTTCGGTTTCATAATTTTTGTCGATGGAAGTGTACGGCGCAACCAGCTTCCAGTCTTCCAGACCAATTGGATTTTCCAGGATTAATTTCTCTACTGTTTCAGGATACATCAATGAAAATCTTGTCGCCAGCATTCCGCCCATCGAATGTCCTAGAAGATAGATTTTGTCGATTTTCAGATGATCCAAAACTGCTTTTGTATTCTGCGCCAATTGCTGAAACGTAAATTGATATTCCGTCGGTTTTGAAGATTTCCCGAATCCAATCTGGTCAGGAACAACCACCCGAAATCCTTCTTTCGTCAAAGCTTGAATTGTTGTTTTCCAATAAGCACCATTGAAGTTTTTGCCGTGAAGCAGAACCACTGTTTTCCCGTTGGATTTCTGTGGTTGGATGTCCATATAGGCCATTTTCAAATCTTGGTTCTGATTTTTGAAATCAAAGAATTGAACGGAATAAGGATATTTGTAATTCGTCAGCATAATATCCAGAACCGGACGTTTTTCTTGGCTGAAAAGTAGGGTAGAAGTTATAAGAAACGCAAGCGCAAAAAACTTTTTCATAAAGCAATAATAAAGCTTTTTCTCTACAATAATGATGCCTTGCAGATGGATTAATCCATTACAAATGATTCATAAAATCTAACTCAGGGCTTTAATACATTGTTCACGGATTTGCCATAATTTGTCCAAAGAATATAGAATTTGAGGATTTTCAGCAAGCCATTTTCTGAGATAATTTTTATGAAATTCGATTTTGAATTGGTTGATTTGATGAGCTTGTATTTCTATTTCTTCCAGAAGATCATCAATAAAATCATTTTCTGAAGAATTTCTTTTTGTGAAATCCAGAATCTGATTTTTGTATTTTAGGTAATTATGCGCTTCTGGAATGTAATCGAGATTGTAAGCTTCCAAAACCGATTTTATTTTGGGCGTATTCTTTCCGTTCATCTTGAAAATCCCGAGAATCAATTTGAAATCAGGTTGATGATTTTCTTCGGCTAATGTTTTCAGAACGGCGTGTTTTGTGCTGCAAGTTCCACATTCATCTATGAAAAGCGTTGCAAGATTATCCTTATTTGTGTTTCTTTTGTAAGGTAAATTTCGGACAAATTCCGAAGCCGAAAGAAAATCAGAACAATTGTTTTGTTTGAATAACTGAGAAATTTCTTGGTCGGAATTGATTTTAAAATTCATAAATTCCATAAGAATAATGATAGTTTTTCAATTGCGTCGGGCTTTAGCCCGATGTTGCTAAGTGAATGAAAATGGCTTTAGCCAAAACTTAGCTGTGATTTGGCTAAAGCCTTTAGGAAAACATTTTTTGAAAATGGGCTAAAGCCCATACCTATTGATAATGTGTTGGTATGGGTTTTCATTTATTTCCAGTTTTGATTAAATCGTAAATCAAATAAAAGACTATAGATTCTATCCAAACCGTAAGTGCCAATCATCCCATAATCGCTTATCTCTTTTACTTTTCCATTATTATAGGTGATTTTTAATGTGGAAGTCTGGTCATCAGTCCAGTTGACAGAGTAATTGTTTTCTAAATTTGGAAAATCAATATAATTCATCAAGCTTATTATTGTGTCATAATCGTTACTGTTAATAATCGTCTTGAACTTTCCTTTAACCTCGCCCTTTCCCTTATTTTTATCTATATTATAATATTCAGCTTTGAAAACTCCATTCTTATTTTTATCAATTGAGATAAAAAATTGTGGGCAAGTTCCATAACACATTGTTGTTTGAAATTCTATTTTTTCAATATTATAAGAATTTGGTTTTGAATTGTATTCAATAAAATCTCCGAATTTAAATATCAAATCTTTTTTTACTAGTTTAGATTTTTCTTCACTAAAGATATGAGGTTCAGAAAAATAATAGTAATTGATTATTGAATCATTTGCAATCTTTGGAAAAGTACAGTTTTGAAAACTTCTTCGGGTTAATCTATTTATCTTTAAGGAATCATTTGGATAATTCATTAAAACAAAAATTTTAAAATCATAATAATCACCTATTACAAGTAAGTCCGTGTAACCATTATTATCAAAATCAGCCATGTAAAATGAATTATCAATTTTCAAGGAGTCAGCAATTTGTTTACAAAATTTATTTTCTCCGTGCTCCTCCCTAAAATCACGAATCTTCTTTATCTTGAACTCTTTATAATCTTCATCCAATTTATGAATTAGATTTTCTACATCTTTTTCATTATTGAATGAATCAATTTTAGAAATTATTCTTTGAGCAAAAATATTTCGACCCATAAAGATAATTAGTAGTATTAAAATTGATTGCTTCATCTGATTATAATATTAATTATGTTAATTGTTCTTTGATTTATTATATTATTCTAGTTTTATTCTTCGCCTTAACCACCCACAACCCAATAAAAGTCAAAAATCCATTCAGAACAATCAGTTCCACACCAATTTTGTAATCGGTGTGATTGGTTACCCAATAATTGATGAGGTAAGTCATAACTGGTGCCAAAAGTGTCACCGCCAAAATGGAATATTTCTTCGTGATTTGATGTTTTGTCAAGATTCCAAATGCAAATAATCCCAATAGCGGCCCATAAGTATAACCCGCAATTTCCATTATCAGGTAAACAATAGATTTATCATTCAACGCCTTGAAAACCATTATCAGTAAAAAGAAAATCACTGTAAATGCCAGATGAACTTTCATTCTGAGACTCTTTTTCTCTTTTTCGGTTTTGTTTTTATCCTCGTTCAGGTTCAGCAAATCGACACAATAAGAACTGGTAACAGCTGTCAGTGCGCCATCTGCAGACGGAAACAAGGCAGAAATCAACCCGATGATGAAAATTACAGAAATAGCCATCGGAAAATGATTGAGAGATAATGCTGGAAACAGATCATCGCCCATTATATTCTTGATTTCACCAGCCGAATCCTTGAAACCAAAAATTGGAGTTGGTGTTTCAGATTTTAAAAATCCATAATCTGCACCGTGTTGCATCGCAAAAAGATATAGCAAACCACCCAAAAACAGGAATGCAAGATTCACAAAAAGCAATGTTCCGGCAAAGGTCAGCATATTTTTTTTCGAGTTTTTCAGGTTATCAACAGAAATATTTTTCTGCATCATTTCCTGATCCAGACCTGTCATTGCAATCGTGATGAACATCCCACCCAGAATGGTTTTCAGGAAAAAAGTCTTGGAATTGATATCCGTATTGATGAAATGCGTGTATTGTTTCTGTTCCAGAATCGTGAATGCCTCGCCAAATGACAAATTAAGATTGGATAAAATATAAAAAATACAAGCAAACAGACTGATAATCATAAAAGAAGTCTGCAAAGTATCGGTAATCACAATCGTTTTCACGCCACCTTCGAACGTATAAAGCAGAATCATCAGAAGCAGCACAAAAGCCGTTACCCAAAACGGAACACCCAGATTTTCCAGCAGAAAAATTTGCAAAATATTGACCACTAGATATAATCTTGCAGTAGCGCCTATTGCCCGGGAAATGATAAAGAAAGTAGATCCAATTTTATGCGCTTCTACATTAAATCTTTTTCCCAGATAAGTATAAATCGAAGTCAGATTCATCCGGTAATAAAGTGGGAGCAGAACGCCAGCCACAATGAAGTAGCCGATGAAAAACCCAATCACCATCATATAATATTCGAAACCGCCAAACGGATTTTCGCCACCCAAAAACTTCCCAACCGTTCCCGGAACCGAAATAAAAGTAACGCCTGAAAGCGATGTTCCAATCATCCCAAACGCCACCAGCCACCATTTGCTCTTCTTGTTGCCGATGAAAAAAGACTGGTTGTCCGAGTTACGGCTTGTAAAATACGAGATGACCAAAAGCCCGATAAAATAGGCAAAAACGAATAATAATAAAACTGTTCCAGGATTCATTGTTCAGATTTGAGTGGAACAAAAATAGTTTTTTTATCGCATTGCTCAGAAATTAATTATTTGGGCAACTTTTCCGCCTTCCGTTCCCGCTTTTTTGTCATTGCGAATGACGTGAAGTAATCAATAGAACAATTATACAATCGCAATGACAAAAAGAGCTCCACTCAAGTCGGGTTGCAGATTCAGTATAAAAACACGATTGGTATTAGAATTGAGGATTCCAAAAACACTTCGACTCCGCTCAATGTGACATCTGGAATGTTAAATTGGTTTTTAGCAATGTCAGTCTAAGCGGAGTCGAAGGCTTTATTTAATGAAGATCATTTACCGCATCGCAATCATTTTCTTCACAACAATATAAATCAAAAAAGCCGACAACGCCAACACTGCAAACGACCCAATCCATAAACTATCAAACCCAAAAT
>JAEXJU010000102.1 GCA_023448955.1 Bacteroidota bacterium | reverse complement strand
ACCTTGTACCGCTTATATGGGGAAAGGAGCTGCCGGGAATTATGTTAAAATGGTTCACAACGGAATTGAATATGCCATCATGCAATTGATCAGTGAAGCGTACGATTTACTGAGAAAAGGAGTGAATCTTACCAATGAACAATTGTATGACGTTTTCAAAAGCTGGAATGAAGGCGAGATGAATTCTTTCCTTATTGAAATAACAAGAGATATTTTCCAGCAAAAAGATGATGTAACAGACGGTTTTCTTGTCGACAAGATTTTAGATAAAGCAGGAGCAAAAGGAACCGGAAAATGGACTTCCGAAGAGGCTATGGAAATCGGTGTGTCTATTCCAACCATCGATGTTGCAGTAACATCAAGAATTTTATCCGCTTACAAAGATGAGCGAGTGAAAGCTTCTCAATTATATGCTAAAGAAGAAGTAAAAACTCCTGAAAATACAGAATTGTTCATCAAAGAGGTGGGGGATGCTTTGTATTTATCTACTTTAATCAGTTATGCTCAAGGTTTGGCATTATTGGTAAAAGCTTCTGAAGAATATCAGTTTGAAATTCCTTTAAAAGATGTTGTTAAAATCTGGAGGGGTGGATGTATCATTCGTTCTGGTTTATTGGAAAAATTTTATCAGGCTTATTCAAAATACGAGAACTTATCTAATATTTTATTGGATCAGGAAATTTCAGAAATTGTAAAAGATAAAATTTCGTCATTAAGAAAAACAGCTGCTTTTGCAGTATCAAATGGAATTCCAAGCTTAGGAATTCAGGCGGCTCTAGGGTATTTCGAAGCTTACACCACGGCATCTTTGCCTGTAAACCTGCTTCAGGCTCAGCGTGATTATTTTGGTGCGCACACTTACCAAAGAACGGACAGAGAAGGAGTTTTTCATACTTCATGGCAAAACCCAAATAACTAAATCCTAACAATGAGTGACAATACAATCCTGCATCCAACAACGATCGTTATTTTTGGTGCAACAGGGGATTTGGCAAAAAGAAAGCTTTTTCCAGCCTTTTACAATTTATATATCGATGGCAGAATGCCAAAAGGTTTTAATATTTTAGCTTTGGGAAGAGCCGAAAATACAGATGAAAAATTCAGAGCTTATATTAAAGAAAATCTGGAGAGTTTTTCCAGGAAGACTGTAATCAAGGAAGATTGGGCTGGTTTTCAGGCCCACATCAGCTATTTTCAGCATCAGCTTGACGAAGAAAGCTCTTATCAGAATTTATATCAGAAACTGGAAAATTTCGATAAAGTGTACGGAATGAGAGGAAACAGGCTTTTCTATTTGTCCATTGCACCAAACTTTGTATCGGTAATTTCAAACCATCTTAAAAATACATCAATAGCATCTGATCCTTCAACGGATCGAATTATTATCGAAAAACCTTTTGGTCACAATAAAGAATCTGCCATTGAGCTGAATAATCTTCTTTCACAAACTTTCCAGGAAGAACAGATTTATCGTATCGATCATTATTTAGGTAAAGAAACAGTTCAGAATATTTTGGCGTTCAGGTTCGGAAATTCAATTTTTGAACCTCTTTGGAACCACAGACATATAGAATCGGTGCAGATTACCGTTGCCGAAGAAGTAGGAGTGGAAACAAGAGCCAGTTTTTATGAGCAGACAGGAGCTTTGCGCGATATGATTCAGAACCATCTTTTGCAAATTCTTTGCATGGTTGCTATGGAACCTCCAGCTTCACTTGAATCGGGTGAGATCAGGGATCGTAAAGTTGACGTTTTAAAATCCATCCGTAGGATTTCTCCCGAAAAGGTAGATCATTATGCGGTAAGAGGACAGTACGGGCGAGGCAAAGTAAATGGGTTAAAAGTAAATGGCTATCGCCAGGAAGAGGGAATTGCTCATGATTCCAATACGGAAACATTTGTCGCTATTAAGTTTTATCTGGATAATGAAAGATGGGAGGATGTTCCTTTTTATGTTCGCACCGGGAAGAAGATGAAAGAAAAGCATTCTTATATAACGATTCAGTTTAAGCCACTTCCAAACTCTATGTTTTCAGAAAGCACTTCGCTTCTGTCGGCAAACCGATTGGTTATTAATATTCAGCCACAAATGGACATCAGATTGCAGTTTATGTCTAAAAAGCCGGGCTTGTCTTTAGATCTTAAACCTGTGGAAATGATTTTCGATAATTTTGCCTGTCAGACCGATACTCCCGAAGCTTATGAAACTCTTTTATTGGAAGCACTTGTGGGAGATCTTACATTGTTTATGCGCTCTGATCAGGTAGAAGAAGCTTGGGATGTGATAAAAACGATTCAGGAAACCTGGGAAAAAACCAAAGACCCATCTTTCCCAAATTATGCTTCAGGCAACTGGGGGCCTGACGAGAGTGATGCATTGGTAGAGCGACAGGGACATCAGTGGGTTTAAAATCTAATTAAAAGAAAATGAATATTACGATATTTGATAATCTGGATGCTTTATATAAAGAATCAGCAGATACATTTGTTGAGCTTTCGAAAAAAGCAATCCAGAAGCATGATAAATTTGTGGTTGCGTTGAGTGGTGGCTCTTCACCAAAAGCCATCTTTAATTTATTAGCTACACCCGAATATGCAGATAAAATAATTTGGGAGAAAATCCATTTTTTTTGGGTGGATGAAAGATGGGTTTCTCTTGAAGATGAGAAAAGTAATTTTAAGATGACTTTGGAAGTACTTTTGAATAAAGTTCCAGTCAATGAAAATCAGATTTTCCCCATGTATAAAGACGGAATTGAGCCTGAAAATTACGCTAAAGAATACGAAGCTCAAATCAGGAATGTTTTGGGAGCTGACGGTATTTTTGATTTCATCCTTTTAGGAATGGGCGATGATGGCCACACAGCTTCTCTCTTTCCAGGCGAAAAGATTTTACAAGAAAAAGAAAAATGGGTTGATGCCTACTATCTAAAGCCACAGGAAATGTTCAGAATTACGTTGACTGAACCTATCATCAATAAAGCTGAAAATATTCTGATTGTTACATTTGGCAAATCCAAGAGAAACGCTTTGAATGAAGTTCTTCATGGTGTATATAATCCTGAACTATATCCGCTACAGTTAATTGAAAAGAAAGTAGGAGTCCAGATTTTTACTGATAAAGAAGCTGGAATTTAATTCAATTGTCTTTTTATCCGAATGCCCTTTTGCCGAGACAAAGCTGTTGTTGATACCCTTTCCAGTTTATTAGGTATTCTTGATGGTTCAACTTTTCTTAGTTCTGAAAATGAGAATTTTATTTTGAAAACTGAAGGTAGTGATACCATAATCAATGGAGATTTACAGGATATTTTCTTAGGATTAGAAGAAAATTATTAATTATTTCTTGTCTTAAGGTAGCCGTGCACCTTAGTAGCCATTTCTAAGTTATAGAAATGGTTACTAAGGATAGTACAACTAGGATCACTAAATTATTTGTGCAATAAGACGTTCTATTTAAGACCAGCTTTTTCTCTGCTCAACTATTTTATAAAAAGATCAAACGAAAACGAATCAACCATTGTTATAAGAGTACTTTCATAAATTAGGTTAATAACAGGTAGTAAAAACCTTGAGATCTCCTCCTCAAGGTTTTTTTATTTTTTTCAAACGAGTAAGACATTACAATTGTTTCTAATATGAAAAATGAGACGATTGCTTTTGCTGGTTTGATTTGCACTTGTCAAGCCAGCATTTTTTGAAACCGACTATCCCATTATTGGGATCATAACTATATATCAGGGCTGGATTATTCCAGCCTTTTTTGTGATATAAATCCTCCAGAATCGATAAGCCCATCAAGCAAAAGTCTTTTTAGCTTATGTGCATTTATCGACCCGAAGCCGGTTGACATTTGACTCCACTGAATATCGAGCCAAAAGGCTCCCTTATCGATTAATAGGGGAACCTTTTATTTGAAAAAATTAATTTAAATCACCGATTGTTTTGTTATCATCCCTCACTAAAGCAAGTAGTTTTTGAACAGCAGGTTGTCTCCATTTCTCGGGCATATCGCCGTCCAGATAACCTAGATCCTCACCTATAATGAGTTCGTGTCCTTGAGAGGATATTTTGGCATATTGGCCCAGCTTACCACTTTCAACCAATTCAAAATCAAATAATTG
>JAEXJU010000059.1 GCA_023448955.1 Bacteroidota bacterium | reverse complement strand
CTTTAACACCATTTTAAGAACAATCAGGATGTCTTTAATGCTTTTCTGGCTTAAGCCCTGTTCGAGTTTTTGGAACACAAATTTCTGTACCTCTTCATCCTCAATCTCAGAGTAGTCTTTGAATAGAGGTAGTAAATGATTTTCCAGCAACAGCACATAAGCCGAAAAGGTTGATTTTTTTACATACAGCTTTTTGTCATTCTTCCACAGTTCAGCGATTTCTGCCAATGTTTTCTTTCTTGTCATAATTTTTTTTGGTTTTTAAATTAAAACTGAAAGTTAACATTAAGGATAAAATTACTTTGCAATTTGAGATTTGAAATACTAAAGCTTTTACATTAGAGAACTTTTATTTTCCTAATTATGGAAATGTACCCAAATTGAGGTTTCCTGAATTTGATGATGAATGGGAAGAAAGATTTATCTCGGAGGTTATTTCCTCGAAATCTAAAAAATACAACCCTGAAAATAGTGATTCCAATTATCCTAGTATTGAATTAGAAAGCTTATCTCAAGATTCAGGTGAACTATTATCAACATTTGATTCCAAAAATCAAAAAAGCATTAAAAATTTTTTCAATTCTGGAGATGTACTTTTTGGTAAGTTGCGACCTTATCTGAAGAAATACTATTTAGCTGATTTCGATGGAGTTTGCTCTTCCGAAATTTGGGTTTTGAAAAGTTCAATCTTAGATTCCAATTATTTATATGCATTTGTCCAATCAAACTCCTTTATATCACTTACAGAAATATCGAGTGGTTCAAAAATGCCAAGAGCCGATTGGAATTTAGTGTCATCTTCATCAATTATCTATCCTTCAAATCCTGATGAAAGAAAAAAAATTGGAGAACTAATTCAATTAATTAATTCTCGTATACAAACCCAAAAGAAAATAATTGAGGGTTTATCATTACAAAAGATTTCGATAGTTAAAAAGCTGTTTGAAAATAAAATTAAGTTTAAAACTGATAATGAAACACGGAATTGGGAACGAAAAAAATTATCTGAAATATCAGAAGAACACTTACATAAGAATCCCGATAATAAATATAATGAAGTATTTTCTGTAGCAAAACATAAAGGAGTTATTAATCAGATTGAACATTTAGGACGTTCTTTTTCGGCAAAAGAGATTTTACATTATAAATTAGTTTATCCAGGTGATTTAGTTTACACTAAAAGTCCTACTTCTGATTTTCCTTTTGGAATTATCAAGCAAAATCGAACAGGAAGAATAGGTGTGGTTTCTCCATTATATTGTGTGTTTACTCCTAAAACTTATGCTTTAGGATATCTACTCCACGAATATTTTAATTCAGCAGTAAGTACTTATAATTATTTAAATCCATTGGTTCAGAAAGGAGCAAAAAATACAATGAATATCAATAATGAAACATTTTTGAATGGAGCAAGTATTTTATTACCAATAGACGAAATAGAGCAAGAGAAGATTTATAAATTTTTGCTATCTATTGATAAAAAAATTAATTTAGAAAACGAGTTATTAACTCAATATGAAAATCAGAAAAAATATTTATTACAAAATCTTTTCGTTTAAAAGATTTGGATTTCGAGAAAGGCTTGTGAAAGTTTCAAACCTTGACAAGCCTTTTTTATCAAACAAACAAATTAGCCAAAAGAAACTTTTTCTGAAGCTCTAATTTTTCTAAAATCTGTTTTTCTGTTTCTATTTTTTCTTTAATGGAAGAAAGAAAATTAGCTATTTTAATTTGTTCATCTTTACAAGGAAGTTTTACATTTAGTTTTAAGAATTCTGTTTTAGACATATTATATCTTGTACTTCCTTGAGCAAGTTTTACTATTTCATTTCTGAATTTATTGCTTCTAAAAAGAAATTGTGAGAATTCTGGTATTAGTTCATCAAACGAGTTAGTTCTAAAACCAAAGCAAAAACTATTAAGATAGACATTATCAACATTTGCTAATAAAACAGAACTCATTCCAATCTCTTCAGGAGTTTCAGAAGAAATAGTAAAAAATACATCTCCATACTGAACCGTATTTTGATTCTCATTTTCTTCAACATCAACAAAAGCGCAATTTTCTATATTGATTTTAGCTGAATCAAATATTTGCTTATACTGAATATATTTTTGTCCAGCTCCAAAATGCTCTTTTGTTTTTCCAGACAGTCCGTTAAACGTTTTTCCTAAATCACTCAATTTAAAATATTTCCAGTCTGAAAAATTATTTCCATTGCTGTCTTTAAATCTCAATCGTTGTTCAAATAACAAATCTTTGAGATTTGACATTTGGGATAACAATTCGGAAATTATTTTCTTTTGGGTTTGTATTCTGCTTTCAATAAGACTTAAAAAATACGATATTTTAATTTGCTCATTAATTGATGGAATTGATAGTTCAATTTGCTTTACAATTTCCGCTGATAAGTTTCCTTGTCCACCTTGTAGATAAGTTCTTGTTATTACTTCTTTTTTATGCGATAAGAATGAAAAAATAAAATAATGGTTTTCAGTTGATTTTATACATAGTATAGCTTGGTTAATAGCGCCATCTATTTTACTAATTCCAACTTCACCACTCGTTGCTCCATATAATGCATATAAAATATCTCCTGCTTCAACCAACTTTGCAGAAGAGTTTTTTAAGCCTATTTCCGTAATAAATTGTTCGGTTTTATCAGAATTAATTTCGCCAGAACGAATGAATGGAATATCTCCATCAAAATATTCTCTCTTTGAAGTTAATGGAGTTCCTCCTGAATAAAATTTTGCAATATCTTCTAATTTTTTAACTTCCCATTCCCCTTCAAACCCTAGAAATCGTAAATTAGGAAAATTACCCATATTTTTCTCTTGTTTTTTCATCTTAATAATTCTTCGTATTAGCTATAAACATTAAGGATTATTAAAAAACAAGTCCTAATTCTTTCAAATAAACTTCAATTTCAGAATCCAGTTGAGAGCGCTTTGCTTCAAGTTCCTTAATTTCAGCCATCACCGCTTGAATATCAATTTCCTCTTCTTCTTCAAAAGTATCCACATAACGAGGAATATTTAGATTGTAATCATTATCTGCAACTTCCTGCAATGTCGCTTTATGACTGAACTTTTCAGTTACCGTACGGTTTTGGTAAGTATCAACAATTTTATTGATATGAGCGTTGAGCAACACATTTTGATTTTTCTGCTTTTCAAATTCTTTGCTTGCATCGACAAACAAAATATCTTCATCGGCTTCACGACATTTCTTAAAGACTAAAATGCAGGTAGGAATACTTGTTCCAAAGAAAATGTTAGAAGGCAAACCAATCACAGCATCTAAATAGTTCTTCTCTTTAATCAGATATTTTCTGATAACCAATTCGGCTGCACCACGGAACAGAACACCGTGAGGCATTACGACAGCCATAATTCCGTTTTCATCCAAATGATGAATCATATGCTGAATAAAAGCAAAGTCTGCTTTTGAAGAAGGTGCTAACTTTCCGTATTGTGAAAATCTTTCATCCAAAAGATGCAGTTCATTCGCACTCCATTTTGCAGAGAAAGGCGGATTAGCGACAATTGCATCAAAAGTTTTATCAAGATGTTGAGGTTTTTCAAGCGTATCTTCCTGACGGATGTCAAAATTGCTGTAATTGACCCCGTGAAGAATCATATTCATCCTCGCTAAGTTGTACGTCGTACGGTTCATTTCCTGACCGTAGAAATCACTTACTTTTGCTTCACGCGCAACACGCAAAAGCAGCGAACCACTTCCGCATGTCGGATCGTATACAGATTTTAACTGTGCTTTTCTGCTGGTCACAATTCTCGCCAAAATAGAGGAAACCTGTTGCGGAGTATAGAATTCCCCCGCCTTCTTCCCTGCTCCACTGGCAAATTGGGCAATCAGATATTCATAAGCATCTCCTAAAACATCGGCATTGGTATCTGATAAATTGAAATCAATATCATCCAAATGATACAGCACTTTGGAGATTAAAGTGTTTTTCTCGTCTTCTGACCTTCCTAATTTTGCCGAAGTCAGATCCAAATCATCGAAAAGTCCTTCAAAATCATCCTCACTGTTTGTCCCTAATGTGGATTGCTCAATATTGTTAAGGATTTTTGTAAGTTCAGCCAGAATAAAATTAGATTTCCCTTCCTGCTTTTGATGTCCTTTTTTGGCAATATTACTGAAAAGTTCCGAAGGTTTAAGGAAATATCCCAAATCTTCAACCACTTCTTCATAAATGGCTTCAACAATCCCCTTCCCTTCTTCCGTGCTTTCGTCCACATCATTATAATCAATATCCTCTCCCGAATCCAGCAAAATTTTATTCGCTGTAAAGTGAATTTTCTCTGAAAGATATTTGTAGAAAATAAATCCTAAAATATAATCCCGGAATTCATCTGCATCCATTTTCCCCCTTAAAGTATTCGCTATATTCCAAAGTTGCTGTTGCAACTGACGTTTCTGTTCTTCTGACATTTTAAATTCTTAATTAAAATTCTTGGTTATTTGATATTTTGCCAAATATAACCAAAAAACCCAACGCTACAATTAAGGAAATCCGCATTATCGCAAAAAAAATCCACTCTTGCGGAGTGGATTCTGTGGTTAATTGACCAGCTGCTGCCCGAGGTAGAAACTCGTAGAGGCCGCCGTCTGCATCTCATTATTCAGGAAAGCATAGACCTCCATCGTTTTGCCGAGACAGTAGGCTGGCAGCGTGACATCGGCCATCAGGTCGGAACGCATCACGATGCCCTCAAAGACCTCCCAGTTATTCAGCTCTTCGCAGTAGCACACGATGCTGACCTGGTCTGTAGGAGCGGCATCACCCTGCGTGCTGTTGTCCTCCCACTCCAGGTGAAACACACCGCCGGGCTGCGTGGTAAGCACTGCGTTCTTGAAACTGGTGAGTTCACCACGGGTGATCAGCACCTTGTTAAAGATCAGTTCCGGGAGACCTGCTACCATCTGGATGGCCGTGCTGATGGTGTAAGACACCGCCAGGTTCACCCGGGATTTCACCCCATTTCCCAATCCGAAGAAGCGGGACTGGATGTTTTTGATCGGTTGCAGAAAACTGATAGCCAGCTTAAACTTCATCTGCTGCTCCAGCTGCTTTTCCGTAGGGTTGCGTTTGGAGTTTTTAGGACGGCTGCGGATGATGTCCAGACCACGCCAGTTGGCGCCTACTACTGTTCCTACTTTACCTGAGAATCCACCAAGGATTCCTTTGTTTAATGTTGCCATAAAAATGATTTTTTAAAATTAGTGAAACAAAGCTAAAGCACAAATCAACAGCCTGTATACCCGTGACCGGTTTTGACTGGTTTTGACTGGTTTTGACTGGTTTTGACCGGGTATGTTTGGCATTTGTTCGGGACATAGCCGGGGTTTCTTCGGGTCTTCTTCGGAAAAAAGATGTTTTTTCCGAAGAGCTTCCGAAGGATTGTGGGAGAACACTGGAAAATGACTGAATGAGATATATTTATGACAACAATGGTTTTTAAATTTTGTGAGCCCTGTGAAAACTTTTGTGGCTTTTGTGGTTAATCTACTCGCAGATGGTGCAGACAGCGCAGATCAATGTCCTTCGACTCCGCTCAGGATGACAACAATGGTTTTTAAATCTCTGTGAGCCCTATAAAACTTTTGTGGCTTTGTGGTTAATCTACTCGCAAATGGTGCAGATAGCGCAGATTAAAATGCTTCGACTACGCTCGGGATGACGACCTCTGAACTTTAAATCTTTGTGAGCATCGTGAAAACTTTTGTGGTTTTGACTCCGTCGAATCTTCGATTTGTCGTTAATTTTCTCGCAGATGATACAGATAGCGCAGATCAATGTCCTTCGACTACGCTCAGGATGACAAACGCTGAATTTAATCTCTGTGAGCCCTGTGAAAAACTTTTGTGGCTTTTGACTCCGTCGAATCTTCGATTTGTGGTTAATTTGCTCGCAGATAATACAGACAGCGCAGATTAATATCCTTCGACAAGCTCAGGATGACGACCTCTGAATTTTAATTTTTGTGAGCCTCGTGAAAACTTTTGTGGCTTTTGACTCCGTCGAATCTTCGATTTGTGGTTAATTTGCTCGCTGATAATACAGACAACGCAGATCAATGTCCTTCGACTCCGCTGAGGATGACAACTGCTGAATTTTAAATTTTGTGAGCATCGTGAAAACTTTTGTGGCTTTTGTGGTTAATTTGTTCGCAGATGATGCAGATAGCGCAGATCAATGTCCTTCGACTACGCTCAGGATGACAATGCCTGATTTTTAAATTTTGTGA
>JAEXJU010000042.1 GCA_023448955.1 Bacteroidota bacterium | reverse complement strand
GGCAGATACATTGGAAAAAGAACTGGGAAAGAACTGGGAAAGAGAAATGCTAGCTCTTAATGAACAGGCGCCGACAGTTCTTAGAACCAATACACTAAAGACTACACCTAAAGAGCTGATTGCCGATCTTAAGGATGAAAATGTAGAGTCTTTTACCATCAGAAATTATCCCGATGCTGTTCAGCTGGAAGAGAAGAAAAACGTTTTTTTAACTTCAGCTTTCAAAGACGGATTATTCGAAGTGCAGGATGCGAGTTCCCAAAAAATTGGAGAATTACTGGACGTGAAAGAAGGAATGCGTGTGGTGGATGCGTGTGCCGGTGCCGGCGGGAAAACATTGCATCTTGCCGCATTGATGAAAAACAAAGGACAAATCATTGCATTAGACATTTATGAATGGAAACTTGCTGAGCTAAAAAGACGGGCAAAAAGAGCTGGTGCGCACAATATCGAGACAAGGCTGATTTCGGATAACAAAGTTATCAAAAGACTTCACGAAAAGGCAGACAGACTACTGATAGATGCACCGTGCTCCGGGCTGGGCGTTTTGAAAAGAAACCCGGACTCCAAATGGAAAATAGACCAGGAATTTATTGACCGAATCAAAAGTGAACAACAGCAAATCCTCCAGGATTATTCCAAAATACTGAAAAAAGGTGGACAGATGATTTATGCAACTTGTTCTATTTTGCCATCCGAAAACAATGAGCAGGTAAAAATATTTTTAGAAAACAACCCGGATTTTTCATTAATCAAAGATGAGAAAATTATGCCTAGCGAAGGTTATGATGGCTTCTATATGGCACTGATCAAAAGAAATGGTTAAGAAAAATCCCTGAGATAAATAAATTATTCCCAGGGATTAAAAACACAAATGATGAAAGCGCAAATCTAAAACAAATAATTGTATAAAAACTTATCATTTGGTAAGATTTTTTTGAAAATTAATTGAGAGCCAACCAATATCATACTTTAGAATCATTCTAAAATCATATTTAATGCATAAATTTGCTACTCAAAATTTTTATAGATGTTCGAAACCGATATCATTATTATAGGTGCAGGTCCCACAGGACTTTTCGCTGTATTCGAAGCCGGATTACTGAAATTAAGATGCCATCTCATAGATGCACTTCCACAACCCGGAGGTCAATTGACAGAACTATATCCTAAAAAACCAATTTTTGATATTCCTGGATTTCCAAGTGTGGATGCAGGTGTTTTGGTGGATAATCTTATGGAGCAGATCAAACAGTTTGAACCTCAGTTTTCGCTGGCTCAAAAGGCTGTGAGCTATGAGAAAACCGAGGAAGGAGATTTCATTGTTACGACAAGCCGAGGCGTAAAAGTAAAAGGTAAAGCCATTGCTATTGCCGGAGGTCTTGGAAGCTTTGATCCGAGAAAGCCTGAACTAGAAAATATCGAGAAGTTTGAGGAAAAAGGCGTAGAATATTTTGTTAGAGAACCTGAAATGTTCCGTGATAAAAAAATTGTGATTGCAGGTGGCGGAGATTCTGCGTTGGACTGGTCTGTTTTCTTAGCAGATGTTGCTTCTGAAGTCACTTTGATTCATAGAAGAAATGAATTCCGTGGCGCACTGGACTCTGTCGAAAAAGTGACAGAACTAAAGCATCAGGGAAAAATTAACTTAATCACGCCAGCCGAAGTTACAGGATTGATCGGGGAAGAAACTCTGACTGCAATCGAAATAGAAAAAGATGGTGAGAAATCAATCATCGAAACAGATTATCTTATTCCATTATTCGGTCTAACTCCGAAACTGGGGCCTTTGGCAGAATGGGGATTGGAAATTGAAAAAAATGCAATTAAAGTCAATAATGCTTTGGATTATCAGACCAATATTGACGGTATTTATGCAATTGGTGACGTCAACACCTACCCGGGAAAACTAAAATTAATTCTTTGCGGTTTCCACGAAGCAACCCTGATGTGCCAAAGTGTATATAACAGACTGAATCCGGGAAAAAAATTCGTCTTGAAATATACGACTGTAAGCGGTGTAGATGGATTCGACGGAACCAGAAAGGAAGCCGAAAAAGCAGTCGTCAAATCTATTGATTAGATATAAATCAATTATAATATTATTGAAGAGGATTTTTGAGATCCTCTTTTTTTTATAATTAAACAAAATTACTGATCAAAATTTTATATTCAGAATATTGTATCTGAAATCAACTTCTTATCTTTGCATTATGTCAGACGTTAATATTACAATAATAGACAGAGAAGGTGTTTCTCACACCATTGCAGCACCAACCGATATGGCAATGAGCCTTATGGAAATAGTCCGGGCTTACGAGCTAGCAGAAGAAGGAACAATTGGTATCTGTGGCGGAATGGCAATGTGCGCTTCCTGTCAATGTTATGTTTTAAGTGAAAATGTGCCTTTGCCGGAAATGCTGCCCGATGAAGATGCTATGCTTTCCGAAGCTTTCAATGTAAAACCCAACAGCAGACTAGGCTGTCAGATTCCTGTAACTCAGGAATTAGAAGGACTAATTGTGGAACTGGCTCCTGAATATTAAAATCTTTAAATATGTATAAAAAAAGAGAAGACAAATACCCGTCTTCTCTTTCTATTTATTTGATTATTCTAAAATAAATTTCTTAGTAATTACTTTCCCCGATTTGGTTCTGAAAACCGCTAAATAAAATCCACTGCTTATTGTTTTCAGATCAATGGTTCCGAGAGACAGTAAATTCTGTGATGTCAAAATCTGTCTTCCGCTGGAATCTAAAATTATAACTGAATCTGCAGCTTCTTTTCCCAGCTGGAAATTTAAAGTTTTATCTTTTACAAAAATACTCACAGAGTCTTTAGAAACATCTGAGACTCCTAAAACAGAACCTTTCGCCGTTTCCACTATGAATTCCAGCCCTAACTTTGCAAACTTAGCTGCGTGCGTAGCACTACCTCCCATATTAGAAAGCTTATCATTGGTTGTATGAATATTCGGGTTATATTGGGAGAAGGAAGCCTCAAAAGGAAAAGCAGCATCATAACCATTATTTGCCCAGCTGAAGTGATCGGAACAGCCGTAATTGCAAATGGTATTGCCGTAAGTAAATGCGTGTGCTCCGGATTTGTTATAATGCTCCATTAATTCGATCAGGAACAGATTCAGGTCATTACTATTGTAAGGATCTGTAGTGAGATAGACATCTTTTGCAGAACCTTTATAATTCGTCATATCGAACTGCACAAAAGAGACTACATTCTTATTGTTTATTGCATAATTCTGAGCAATCTCAGATGAACCCACCAAACCGATTTCTTCCGCAGCATAAGCCATAAACTCGACAGTTTTAGACGGTCTGTAATTGATGTCCAGCAAAACTCTTATCATTTCGGAAATAGTGGCGATTCCAGAAGCATCATCATCTGCTCCAGGCGCAATATTAACATTATTAGTGATAGAGTCCATATGCGCTCCTAAAATAATGAAATCATTCGGCGCAGATGTTCCGTTGATTGTGAGAATCAAAGAAGGCATTGTTGTTCCCGTATGATTGACGGTTCTCACAGAAATATCAGTTCTTCCGGAAGCGGTAATCAGACTTTGCCACTTGGTTCTCAGATCCTGAATAGCCGTTTTGGCTTTCGTAGTAGTATGATGGCGGGTTCCGTAATTTTCCAGAGTCTGAATATGCGTCTTAATATTATCTGCACTAACTTTCGCAATCGAAGAGGTGACAATAGCATCCTGATCTATGGTAAATGCCAAAACTTTATTAGCCTTTTTCACCTTATTGATGGCAGAAACAGCTTCTTCCGAAGATGATTTGTAAACATAACCCGGACCGTGTGTAATAACATTGTGATGAAGAAATTCTGCAGCCTTTCTACTTAGATAAACCGCTGAACTGTTACCATTGGAACTGATAATTTCGATATCATCCGGAAATTTTTCCTTGAGTTCTTTGGCATTAACCGCATCTGTCGTAGCATAAAATTTATCAGTCTGAGCAAAAGCCTGATTAAAGATCACAAGCGAAAATATAGAAAGTAGTTTTAGTTTCATTGACAATTAATTGTTTAACTTTTATATCTGTAAAAATAATCAAATAATTGAATCCATATTTCCTGCATAAAAATTTAACATAAATTCTTTTTATTGGAATTATTTTTGAATGAATATTTTAAATAAACTTCATTATGAAAAAGACATTCACAAAAATTTTACTTCCTGTATCAATCGGATTAATTGGCCTTTTCGCTCTTAGCTCATGTTCTGTAGGAATTCCTGATAAAGCTGTTGCCGTAAAAAACTTTGACTCTGATAAATATCTCGGAAAATGGTATGAGATAGCGAGGTTCGATTACAGGTTTGAACGTAATCTGAACCAGGTTACCGCAACATATTCCAAAAATCCGGATGGAACAATCAAAGTGGATAATAAAGGATATGATTATGTAAAAAAAGAATGGAAGGAAAGCATTGGCGAAGCAAGATTTGTAAATTCTGAAAACGAATCACGGCTGAAAGTTTCTTTTTTCAAGCCATTCTGGGCAGGCTATAATGTCATTGGGCTAGAAGATGATTATAAACATGCTTTGGTTGTAGGCAATAATCTGAAATACCTTTGGATTCTTTCCAGAGAAAAAACAATTCCGGAAGATGTCAAAAATAAATTTCTGGACAAAGCCAAAGAAATCGGCTACAATACTTCTGAATTGATCTGGGTGGAACAAAAATAATATTCAACATATTCAAAGGATTTTGGTAAATGTCAATAAATATGAAGTCATAAAGAGGATGTTTACAATTTGAAAATTGGCGATAATCAGATTTTTAGATAATATTCTTCGTAAATTTGTGGTATGGAATTATTTGATGTTCTTATTATTGGCGGTGGTCCAATTGGTTTAGCATGTGCTCTGGAAGCCCGGAAAAATAATCTGAAATATATCGTGATAGAAAAGGGAACTGTTGCAAACAGCATCTACAAATATCCTTTATATATGACTTTCTTTTCCACCGCCGACCGACTGGAAATTGATGAAATTCCATTCATTACAACCCGCCCAAAACCAGGAAGGCAAGATGCTTTGGAGTATTATCAGGGTATTGCAAAAGCAAAAGACATCAATATCAAGACTTACGAAAAGGTCATCAACATAAAAAAGACGGCATTTTTCCAGGTTGAAACCAGCAAGCAGATTTATTTCGCTAAAAATATCATTGTCGCTACAGGATTTTATGACATCCCTAATTTGATGGAAATACCAGGAGAAGAACTACCAAAGGTTAGCCATTACTACACTGAACCTTATCCTTATGCTTTCCAAAACGTGATGGTCATTGGATCCAGTAATTCAGCTGTAGATGCAGCTTTGGAAATCTATCGGAAAGGCGGGAATGTCACGATGGTTATTCGGAGCAGTGAAATCTCGAAAAGTGTAAAATATTGGGTAAAACCCGATATAGAAAACAGAATCAAAGAAGGTAGTATCAAAGCGTTTTTTGGTGCGGAACTTTTGGAAATTAAGCCAAATTCGGTAGTTTTCAGAACCAAAGCCGGCGAAATCAAAGAAATTGAGAATGATTTTGTTCTGGCTATGACCGGTTATCTTCCTGATTTTGAATTTCTCAAAGCGATCGGAATCGATCTGAAGAACAACTGCCAAAATCCTCATTACGATCCAGCTACAATGGAAACAAATATTGATGGCATTTATCTGGCAGGCGTAGTCTGCGGGGGAAAAGATACACATCTTTGGTTTATAGAGAATTCCAGAATTCACGCCAAGCAAATTATCCGCGATAT
This sequence comes from Bacteroidota bacterium, assembly GCA_023448955.1. Lineage (GTDB taxonomy): Bacteria > Bacteroidota > Bacteroidia > Flavobacteriales > Weeksellaceae > Epilithonimonas. The sequence goes on along the minus strand of JAEXJU010000042.1, from coordinate 3,036 downwards.
CATCCGGAAAAAAGAATCAGAAAAAAATTCCTGAGCATTCTATTGATAAAATGGTATTCTTTTTGTAATTTTTGGGACGTTAATAAGAAACCATGAACACATTTAAAATTAAGAATTTATTTACATTAATCATTGTATCTGCATCTTTAATCTATTGTAAAAAAGATGAATCAGTTTCCCAGCCTGATAAAAACAATAATCCTACAACAGAAATGACTTCTAATGACAATAAGGAGGATTACGAAGAAAAAGTAGAGGAAGAAAAACCAAAAGTTCCGGATGTTGTTATTCCGAGAAAGGATTTCGGATTCTTTCCCTGGGTTTATAAAAACACGGATTCTGTTTCAGTCCAAAATAAGAAAGAATTCACTGGCAAAACTCTATACACAATTCTGGCGCTTAACAGATTGGACAAAGCCAATATAGGAGCAGCAGATACACTTGTGGTGCCTGCAAAAATAGAGGAAGATTTCCTTATTTATTCGCCTTTTCCTGGTCATGTGACTACATTGGAAAATGTGAAGAAATTTGTCTTTTTCTCATATCCAATTCAGGCTTTTGGCGTTTATGAATACGGCAATCTTATAAAATGGGGTCCAACAAGTATGGGTAAAAAGGCCACGCAGACAAAGCGAGGTCTGATGTTTGCCAATTGGAAAAAAGAAGTAGCCATTTCTACAGTCAGCGATGAGTGGAAACTGCGCTGGAACGTTAATGTTGCCAATTTTGACGGAATCGGCTGGCATCAGTATGCAATGCCCGGATATCCGGCTTCTCACTCTTGCTTAAGAATGCTGGAAGAAGACGCCAAATGGATGTATAGCTGGGTAGATACTTGGATTCTGAATAAAGGCGGACAGACTGCCAGAGCCAAAGGTACACCATTAATTGTTTACGGTGATTATGCTTGGGGAAAACGCAGACCTTGGAAAAAACTTCTCGATTCTCCTGATGCTAATAATATTTCTGAAGATGAGATGAATAAAATCATTGAACCTCAGCTCGCAACGATTATGAAGGAACAGGAAAACAGGGACAATGTTGTTCAGCAGATTGAACAGGAGAAAAAAGCGAAAGCAGACTCCTTATTAGCCGTAAAAACGAAAGATTCTTCGAATCTGAATTAAATCAATAAAAAATCGGGTAAGTTTTCTTACCCGATTTTGTTTAAATATTTCCAACTACGGTTTTGACTTGTGTAAACTCTTTCAACGCATGCAGAGATAGCTCTACGCCGTATCCTGAGGATTTTGCCCCACCAAATGGTAGTCTGGTATCTGAACTTGTTGCTTTATTAATGGACACTGTTCCGGACTCCAGATTATCAATAAAAAACTGAGCTCGTTTTTTATCCTTTGTCCAAACTGCATTTCCCAAGCCGAAAGGAATATCATTGGCAAGTTTTAAAATATCCTCATCATCTTTTCCAATCATGAGCATCGCCAGCGGTCCAAATAACTCTTCCTGAAGAATGGGATTTCCCTGTTTTACCAGAATAATTCCAGGACGAAATTCGTTTTCCGAAATTCGCTCGAGCGGAAGCACTACTTCTGCTCCATTCTCCAAAGCTTTTTTGTATTGCTTTTCCAGATCGTCGGCCAAATCTGGTCTTGCCATTTTCCCCAATCTGGTTTCTTTTTTCATAGGATCAGCAGGCTGATAAGAATTGTACTCTTCAATAAATTTCGGAACAAATTCCTTCTCAATTTTTTTATGCACAATAAAGCGTTTTGCCGCATTACATATTTGTCCTGTATTCTGTAATTTTGCCCAAGGTCCTTCCTTAGCCGCTTTTTCGAAATCAGAATCTTCCAGAACTATGAAAGCATCGCTGCCACCAAGTTCCAAAACAGATTTTTTGATATTTTTTCCTGCCAGTGCAGCCACTGTTCCGCCAGCTTTTTCACTACCTGTAAGGCTTACACCTCTCACCAATGGATTTTCCAAAATTTCTTGGATTTCATTGTGTCCGATTCTCAGATTTTGGAAAATATACTTTGGAAAACCCGCCTCGGAAAAAGCATTTTCTATTTCATCACCGCTTCCGAAACATATAGATGCGTGCTTCAGAATCACAACATTGCCTGCAAGAATAGCAGGTATTGCAAATCTCAGAACCTGCCAGAAAGGAAAATTCCAAGGCATCACTCCCAGAATGATTCCCATCGGGTCATAATGAACTTCACTCACATCAAACTCAGTCTTGATATTTTCAGGTTTCAGAACATTTTCAGCTTCTGCATAATATTTAATCATTCCTGCACTTTTTTCAATCTCAGTAACAGACTGGGAGATTGGCTTATGCATCTCTTTTGTAATAGTTTCCGCATATTGCTCTTTGTTTTTCTCAAGAACTTTTGCCAGTTTCAGCAATAATTTTTGTCGTTCTTCAAACGGAACTTTTCTCCAGTCTGCAAAGGCTTTATGAGCAGAATTAATATGTTTTGTAATATCCATTATATTTTTATTTGACTTATCGGTTTGCAGTAATTATACCATCATATCATAAAAACTGCTTTATTTTTCATTTTCTAATTTAATTTTTGAATCTTCAAGATCTCTCTTTTCTTTCTCAGAAACCTCAGGATATTGCATTTTCATTTCTTCCAGCTTATCAATAATAATCTGAATAGCCGCAACTCTGGAAAACCATTTCTGATCTGCAGGAATAACATACCAAGGTGCAGATTCTGTAGACGTTTTGTTGATCGCCTCTTCATAAGCCTTCATATAATCTTTCCAAAATCCTCTTTCTGTAACATCAGCAGAAGAAAACTTCCAGTTTTTATCATCTTCATTGATTCTGTCCAGAAAACGCTGTTTTTGTTCTTCCTGAGAAACATTGAGAAATATTTTGATGATCTTAGTTCCGTTATTGGCAAGATGTTTTTCAAAATTCCTGATGCTTTCATAGCGGTTTTCCCAGAATTCATCATCCAGCTGCTTCGTATCTTTCCATACTTTTTCGCTCAGATTATATTCCGGGTGAACTTTACATACCAGAACGCTTTCATAATGAGATCTATTGAATATTCC
>JAEXJU010000268.1 GCA_023448955.1 Bacteroidota bacterium | reverse complement strand
GTGTAAGATGCCGCTTCGCCAGGATTGATTCTGAAATTCTCGTGACGCTGCTCCGCTCCGAAAGCAACATTAAGACCTTCAAAAACATCAAATTGCTTGCTGAAATCCAGATTAATCGTATTCTGCAAAAACTGTAATCCACCCGCTTTGAATGAACTTGGCGAATTAAATCTTAAACTTGTATTTCCGGTATTTTCAATCGTATAATCGAAACCATTTTGTCCAAAAGTATTACTCAGATCTACATTCCATCCGTTCCATTTTCCTTTGATTCCAGCGGACAAAGATACATCGTGAATCTTGGTATGAATCTCCGGCAAATAACCGTCTATATATAGTCCTGTGAAAGTTCTTGATTGTGTAGGTCTTCTGTAAAATCCACCGGATGCGCCATTTCGTATCGAGTAACCACCAAAAGTATAGACTTTCCAATCGTCATTAAGAGGCACTTCCACATTCGCAAATAACTGATGATTGTTCAGTTTCGATTGTCCAACCTGCATATTGAAGTCTTTTCTTGTTAAACCTCTGTAAGCCAACTCTTGATCTGTCAAATAATTTAATTGATCTGTAGTAAATGCTGATGTTTTAAGAACATTTTGCAAAGCCGTTATGCTATTTGCAGACTGAATATTTGATTGAAGGTTAGGAGAAACAGAATTAAAATAACTAATACCTTGCGCATATTGGTGGATCAGATTAACAAAATCCAGTTCACCCGCTGTTCCTTTCAGATTATTGATGTTATTAAAATAAGAAGAAAGATTCACACCATTTTCCAAAGCTCTTTTTTCAATTGCGTTGTAAGCATTATAAATTGGTGCACTTTCGGTTCCGGCTCTTCTGGTCGGGTCACGGAATTGCGAAGACCAGGTTATGTTGTAAAAACCGCCTCTTTTCCCGATTTTGTTTCCATAGTTCAGATCTACCTGAAACTGCTGTCCGTCATAGTTTCCTGTATGATCATTCGCTGCAGGCGTCAGATAGCCACCATAATTGAATTGTCCTGTTAGTTTTCCGGTATCTTTTTTCAGCTGAAGGTTCATTACTCCAGCGATGGCATCTGAGCCATACTGAGCAGAAGCACCATCTCTCAGAACTTCGATTTTACTTAGTGCAAATGCAGGAATCGCATTCAGGTCTGTTCCGACAGATCCTCTTCCCGGAGTTCCGTTCACATTAATCAAAGCAGAAGTATGACGTCTTTTCCCATTAACCAAAACTAAAGTCTGATCTGGACCCAAACCTCTCAGCTGGGCAGGATCCAGGTGATCTGTTCCATCTGCATTGGTCTGAATGGTAGATGTGAATGATGGCGCAATGCTATTAAGAATCTGATTGATATTGGTCTGCGGCAAACTCTGCTGAATATCCTTCAGGTTGAAAACATCTACAGGAACCGGACTGTCCGCTTTGGAACGTCCGCCACTTCTGGAACCAACCAGAACCACCTCTTCAATTTGTTTATCCGAAGCTGAATCTTTGACAGGCTGCGTTTGCTGAGCCTGAGTTAAATAAATCCCGGAAAAGAAAACAACTGCTGTAGATAACACAGCATTTTTCCCGGATTTTTTCATAGTTTTTTGAATCATATTTTTAAATTTTACGTTTACATAAAAAAGAAAACTTCTCCCAGACAAGTCTGAAAGAAGTTATTTGAGACGGTAACAACCGTATATTAACCTATTCAACTTATCTTTCCTTTTTTCAAAGGCTGAATGTAACACCTTACCTTTCGGCAGGTTGTCAAGACTTCAGCGGGTCAGTTCCCTCAGTCTTTCTTAATAAGTATGACAGCAATTCATTATCACGAGGCAAAAGTATCGACAATAAATTTTATATCATACTAAATCGGTATGATAAATATCAGCATTGATAATTTATTGTCTGGAAGCTTTGTAATTGTGGGATTTGGCATAGAAATTATTTTAAAATCAATATGGAAAATTCTAAAATCAAATTTCATATCGGCTGTTCAGGATTCTATAATGCAGATTGGAAAGGCTCACTTTATCCGGTAGATTCCAAGAATAAAGACTTCTTGAAATTATATTCTGAAACTTATAATACAGTAGAAATCAACAGTACTTTTTACCGCAAACCGACCGCAAAAACACTTCAGAAATGGATGGATGAAACGCCGGATGATTTTAAGTTTTTCATCAAGATTCCGAAAACAATTTCTCATTCCGGATATTCAGAAAATAAAAAAGACGAATTTTCTAACTTTTGTAACTATATCAATGAGAATATTGAGGATAAATTAGCTGGATTTCTAATCCATTTTCCATCATCTTTTCATTGCAATGAAAACAATATCGAATGGCTGACAGAAACGTTATCCGATGATTTTCTGATTGCAGTCGAATTCAGACACGATTCCTGGTGGACTGATGATATTTTCACAATATTCAAACAACATCAATGGATGTTCTGTGGCGGTAGTTTTTCCGGCAAAATTCCGGAAGATGTAATAGTTACGAATTCAAAAATTGGCTATTACCGATTGCACGGAAGACCAACTCTTTATAAATCGTCATATTCTGAGGCATTTCTAAATCATCTGGCAAAGGAAATCAAGGCTAGCAATCAGGCGTTTTATATTTACTTTAACAACACTTGGGGAACTTCTGCCATTGAAAATTCATTATATTTAAAGAAATTTTTGATTAAATGAAAAAATTGGTCGTGCTTTCCGGCGCTGGCATTTCGGCTGAAAGCGGTATTAAAACTTTCAGAGATTACAATGGGCTTTGGGAAAATCACAGGATCGAAGATGTCGCTTCACCAGAAGGTTTTGCCAGGAATCCGAAATTGGTTCTGGATTTTTATAACGCAAGAAGAAAACAGCTCAAAGAAGTAGAACCAAACGAAGCACATCAAATTTTAGCGCAACTGGAAAATCTTTTCGATATACATATTATTACGCAAAATGTCGATGATCTTCACGAACGTGGTGGCTCCTCAAAAATTATTCACCTTCACGGCGAACTCAGAAAAGCGAGATCAGTTAACCACGAAAATTATATTCTGGATTGGGAAAACGACATCAATATAGGCGATCTGCATCCTGACGGTTCACAGCTTCGTCCGCATATTGTGTGGTTTGGAGAGATGGTTCCCGAACTGGAAAATGCAATTGAAATCGCATCTCAGGCAGATTTATTTCTCGTTATCGGAACATCAATGCAGGTTTATCCGGCAGCTTCTGTTATAAGATATGTTCCCGAGCATTGCGAAATTTTTGTTATCGACCCCAATCTTGAAAACCCTAATGCATTCACCAAAAATGACAATTATTTCAAAGCTTCGGCAACTGAAGGGATGAAACAATTAAAGGAAATATTAATTAAGAAATATCAATAAAACCACAAAAGTCACAAGAGCTTTTGACAAATAATTAGAAAATTACAATTCATCTTATGTGACTTATGTGGTTAATAACTTAAAATTATAAATAATGCAGGTAGAAATCAGAAAACTAAGTATTGATGATTATGATGAATTGGCTGAAGCGATGCAAAAAGCCTATCCAGATATTGATGACAATGTCTGGAGCAAACGTAACATCCAAAAGCTGACTTCGATTTTTGCGGAAGGGCAAATTTGTATCCTGGTAGACGGCAAACTGGCTGCAGCGGCGTTATCCATTATCGTTCAGTATGAATTGTTCGGAGATCAGCATACCTATAATGAAATCACAGGTAACGAAAGTTTCAATACGCATAGCAATAACGGAAATGTGCTTTATGGCATCGAGGTTTTTGTGGATCCGGAATTTCGTGCGTTGAGATTAGGCCGAAGATTATATGACGCCAGAAAGGAGCTGTGCGAAATCCTTAACCTCAAATCCATCATCATTGGCGGCAGAATCCCGAATTATCATCTTTACAGCAAAGAACTATCACCAAGACAATACATAACCAAAGTCCGGAATAAGGAAATCTACGATCCGGTGCTGAGTTTCCAGATCGGGAATAATTTCTCGCCGGTAAAAATCCTGAAAGGTTATCTGAAAGGTGATTCTGAGTCGGAAGAATATGCAGTTCTTCTCCAATGGAACAATATTTATTATACCGCGAAGAAAAATACGATGCAGGACAGTGTCATTCGCCTGGGACTGATTCAGTGGCAGATGCGACCTTTGAAAAACCTGGAAGATTTCTATAAACAGGTTGAATTCTTTGTGGATGCTGTTGCGGGTTATCAGTCGGATTTTTGTCTGTTTCCGGAATTGTTCAACACACCTTTGCTGGCACCATTCAATCATATGAATGAGCGCGAATCGATGGAGAAACTGTCAGAATTAACCGAAGAAATCAAGGAAAAAATTTCAGAATTCGCCGTTAGTTATAATGTGAATATCATCTCCGGAAGTATGCCGATTCTGGAAGACGGCAAATTGTATAATGTCAGCTATCTCCTACACAGAGACGGCAAAATTGATGAATACCGAAAAGTCCACATCACGCCGAACGAACGTAAATATTACGGAATGACCGGCGGCAACGAAATCAAAGTTTTCGATACAGATTGCGGAAAAATCGGAATTATAATTTGTTACGATGTTGAGTTCCCGGAACTTCCGAGATTATTGGCAGATCAGGGAATGAAAATTTTGTTCGTGCCTTATCTTACCGATACTCAGAATGCTTACACGCGTGTCCGTCATTGTGCTGCCGCCAGAGCGATTGAAAATGAATGTTACGTTGCCATTGCCGGCTGTGTGGGAAATTTGCCAGGTGTTAATAATATGGACATCCAGTTTGGGCAGGCTGCGGTTTTCACACCATCGGACTTTGCATTCCCATCCAACGCCATAAAAGGCGAAGCAACACCGAACACCGAGATGACACTGATTGTAGATGTTGATTTAAATCTTCTAAAAGAATTGCATCACAACGGCGCTGTGAGAACATTGTCGGATCGCAGACAGGATCTTTATGATGTAATTTTAAGGAATCAGAATTAATTTAATTTTAAACACGGATTTAACATTCATACAAAATGTTCATCTAATTTTGTATAAAATAGACTTAATGAAAAAAAATTATTTAATTGTTGCAGGATTGTTACTTTCAACATTTACTCAGGCACAGATTGGCGATGTTCTCAACAGCATCATCAAAGATAAAACCGGTGTAGATCTTACGAAGCCAAAAACAGGAAACTCGACATCAACGAATACTACAACTGCATCAAATTCCAATATCAATCTTGGCAATCTCACTCAGACCGAGATTTCATCCGGACTTAAACAGGCACTCAATCTTGGTGTTACAGAAGGTGTTAAAAAACTTGGTGTGACCGACGGATTTTATAAAAACGAACTGGTGAAAATCCTGATGCCGGAAAAGCTTCGAAAAATTGACACAACATTACGAACTTTAGGTTTAGGAAATTTAGCTGATCAAGGCGTAAAACTGATGAACAGAGCGGCGGAAGATGCGGTAACAGAAGCCACGCCGATTTTCGCGAATGCGATTACTTCAATGACGATTACTGATGCGAAAAATATTCTTCTCGGAAATAATACGGCTGCTACTAATTATTTACAGACCAAAACGCAAACTCAGCTCTTCACAGCATTTCAGCCAAAAGTAAAAGCTTCTCTTGGGAAAGTGGGTGCAGATGCGGTTTGGAAAAACATCATTTCAAAATACAATATGCTGACTGGTCAGGCTGTAACTACTGATCTGAACGCCTATGTAACCACCGAAACCATCAATGGTGTTTTCAAAATGGTGGCTGAAAAAGAAACCGGAATCAGAAATAACTCGGCGTTGAGGACGACTTCGCTTTTGGAGAAGGTGTTTGGAGCTGTTAAGAAATAAATATTTTATAAAAAACACAAAAGTCACAAATGATGATTATGCTCTTTTGTGACTTTTGTGGTTTATAATTAGAATTTCATTTCCGAAATCTCTCCTTCAATAATCAATTCAGCTTCGGTGGCTTTGATAATATCTTCAACCGAAATTCCTGGCGCTCTTTCTAGCAGTTTGAAACCTTTATCGGTTATTTCCATAACGGCTAACTCTGTTACGACTTTTTTCACACAGTTTACACCTGTTAGCGGAAGCGTACATTGTTTAAGAATTTTGGATTCGCCGGCTTTGTTCACGTGCATCATTGCGACGATGATGTTTTCAGCCGATGCTACCAAATCCATCGCACC